>DATDXA010000001.1:0-4859 GCA_035289485.1 archaeon
CTCCCCGGCACCGCACAAATGGTCTACGCAATAATCCATATCTCCCCTGGGAACTGTTGGATTCGGAGTTGAATCAACACAAGCCCCATCATTGCAGGCGCTGGAGCCGCATCCATCTACTTTGCTTTCCCTTTCGCTGCAACTGTTATAGGAATATACGTCTCCGTCGTAGCAGGCGGTATAAGCATTAGGTCTGCAGCTTGTTCCACTTGCTTCACACACATCTATTGTCGAACCAAAACCATAGTTTGGACCGGTATTGTTCACACAATATAAACCGCTTGCGCATTGATCGTCACCATCACAATCCCCTTGTCCGGCACTGCATTTATTGTCTCTGGAACAAAAACTCAAATCGCCCGGTTTTGGACCGGAGGATGACCCAGAAGGCATAACACACACGCCATTTTGGCAGACATTAGTTCCGCAATCTTCTTTTTTCAAGCCCCAGTTCCCACATGAATCTTTCCAATAAACATCCCCGTTATCACAGGAGTATGAGCTATTATCCGTGCAGCTTTCACACCTGCCTGAAGAACTGCTACAGAATTCATAAAGGTTGCAGACATCCGGCGTTATATTGCAGGAGCCATCAACATATTCGCTGCTTTTTTCACCAACACATTGCCAACCGGGAGTGCATTTTGGGGTTTCAACACATGCCCCCTTAGAGCACGACCTATCCCCACATTCCTCTTTCAAATAAATATTATTTCCACAGTGTACATGTAAATAAACATCACCATCAAAGCACATTAATGAATTTTGTTCAGAACACTCACATTGCCCAGTGGATATATTGCAGATTTCGGAACCATCATTATAGGAAGAACAGGCAAATGTTTTCGTTACATTGCAAGAAGAATCTATATATTGACTCTCTAAATCTGAAGCACATTGCCACTTCGGAGTGCACGAAGGCGCCGCATTGCAGCTCCCCGCATTGCATCCATACTGGCATGCCTGCGCAAGTGAGCCCTGCTCGCCGCAGGAATTGAAGGAATAAACATCATTTCCCACACATTGCCTTGAGGTGTTTGAAATGCACCTGTTTGGCTCAATGCATGCGCCATTTGAGCAGCCAAATGGACATTTAACAGAATCTGATTTGCTTTTGCCATTTGAGCAATAATACTCCTTCACGTTTTTGGAGTTTTTACACACATCAGTATACTGTTTCCCGCTATAGAAAACCGTGCCGGCAACATCGGGCTCGTATCCTGAATCAGTGTCGGTACATGCACTCGGGGATGAAGCAGCAAATAAGTACCCTGCAAAAGCAACCACAAAAAAGAGTGACAATATCCACAAAATGAAGCCGCGTTTCTTTTCGCTGCGCCTAAAAATCACAAAATTATCAATAGTCATTTTAACACCCCAATTACGCCCTTGCAACCAGCACTTCCTTTTCCTCTGCACGCGTTCCTGAATCAATCAGCTCCAGAATCTTTTCCTCAATATTTGGGCACAAATAGAAACCGTGAATTTCAACCAAAATTCCGCGCTCTTTGAGAGCGGCAACGGAATAAGAGAGTTCATCTTTCTCAAGGCCTGTTTCCATTCTCAGGCCATGCAGCGAGCACGCCCTGTTTTTGTAAATGGCATTCACAACTTTTGCCTGCCCTAAAGTGATTGAACCGCGCATGGCAAGCCTGAAGAGCGCCGATTCGAACAAATTCATCCCAATTACCCCCGTAAATGTTTGCCCCTGCCGCTTTGGCAGGGGAATTGCTAACAGAGACCGTCAATTGACCCATCAATCTGCAGAAGTAGACGCTGCGCGGGCGGTAATATAGCTGCGGTTAACTGTTAATCAACCTGGAAGTTGATATGAAGGCATGCACAAAAATAAGGAAGTAACCCGAGCAGGATTTGGGTAAAAGGAATGGAAAAGTATTATATATACTTGGTATATATATGATGTATATTAAAAGTGCGGGTGGTTTTATGGTTCAGGCTATGGTTGAAATTCAGGAAAAAGCGAATCAAATTTTGAATATTGTGAAGGCAAGACACAATTTAAAGACAAAAAGCCAGGCGATTAATCGGGTCGTTTTGGAATACGGTTCAAATTTGCTCGAAACCCAATTAAAACCCAAGTACCTGCTAAAACTCTCAAAAATTGAAAAAGAAAAAGGAATCCCTTTCAAGAACATAGGCGAGCTAAGAAAACTGGCCGAAGGGTAAAAGGATGCGCACCCATGAAATCCTCCCTTCACTGCTAAAGGCGTTAGCAAAACTATCCAAAAAGAACAAGCCATTATACGAACAAGTAATCAAGAAAATTGAAGAAGTGGCAGGCACACCTGACATAGAGCATTACAAAAATCTGCAATACGACATGAAGGACTCCAAACGCGTCCACATAGGGCACTTCGTGCTCGTTTTTGAATACAGAAAAAAAGAAGACAAAATCATATTCAAAGACTTCGACCATCACGACAATATATACACAAAATAACAGAACTCCAAAAAAGAAACTACTCGAATAGGATATGGTAAGGCAAAGCCCCCCCCTGAAAATGAATTGAAAGTCTGGTTTCAATAAATTGTTGTTTATTGAAAATGTGTTTTCAGTTCACAGAAGTGTTATAAAGGTTTTGTGCACACTAATAACCATGGAAATGGAAACCCTGACAAGCCAGAACCCTTGGTGGAAAAACACAGGCTGGGAGAGTGGCGACAGGCAACTTTCAATGCTCTCGGAAAACAAGTTCAGGTATGAAAGGGAAAAGTACGTGCCAGATAAAAAAGGCGTTATAGTCGTGTACGGCCCGCGCCAAGTTGGAAAAACAACATGGGTAAAAATGGAAATAATGAAAAAGCTCAAAGAAGCTAAAAAAGCAACGGACATTGTTTACCTCAATGCGGAGGTCCTCAAGGACAGATTCGAACTCTATGAAACAATGAAAACACTCGGCAGCATATACGACCCGACGCACATTTACATTGACGAGATAAATTCAGTGAATGACTGGGAAAGGGCAATAAAAGCGCTTGTGGATGAAAACGCCTTCAAGGAAAAACAAGTGACCCTCACAGGCTCAAGCTCAATAAACATAATGAAAAAAGCCGAGCAACTCCCGGGGAGAATGGCAAACGGACAGTACAAGTTCAGGTTTTATCCGCTGAGTTTTGCCGAAGTCGCAAAAGTATACGGCGTGAATGCAGGCAACCCGGAAGAGGCAATGGCAAGGCTTGATGAACTGAACACAATCCTCTACAAGTACTTCCTGCATGGAGGATTCATAAAAGCCATAAACAGTTACAACAAAAACGGTTCCCTCGAAGAGGAGCTATTTGCAGTATATTCGGCATGGATTGACGGGGAGCTCGCAAGGGCAAAAAAATCGCCAGAAACAGCAACACACATAATGGCCGGCATGGCGGAATCACTCACAAACGAAGTTTCGTGGACAGCCCTCTCAAAAACAGCCTCACACCCAACCATAGCAGATTACGTTGAAACCCTAAAAGACATGTTCGTGGCAACTTACATCGAAAAATCGAAAAAAGCCAGGGCAGGCGCCCCAAAAAACAAGAAAATATACTTCACAGACCCATTCCTATACTGGGTGGCACAATTTAGGGCCAGAAAAATAAGCAGCATAAAAATCGCCGAAACCGATTCCGCCACAATAGGAAAACTGGCCGAACTTGCAGCCCTCAAGGAAATGGCACAACACCTGGACCCATCACACAAAGAAAACGACTTCGACCCCAGAAGATACATCCACTATGCCAAAGAAAAAAACGGCGAAACGGACTTCGCCGTAAAATTCGGTAAAAAAACCCACATGCTCGAAAGCAAGTTCGGCGCCATAGGGAAAGAAAAAGAAAATGTGACATACCTAACAAAAAGCAGTCTCGCAAAAAACAAGCTCCCCCTTGCAGTATTCCTAATGCACCCTGAAAAAAGCCTCCAACTAACTGAAAAAATAGGGTAAAGCAACACCAAATTCCACAACACGCAAGAATTGGACAAGTGGAACAAAAAACTACTCAAAGACACGGAATTTACAGAAAGGGCAAACACGAGCACCGCATTCGGCGCACCAAAAGAAGGAAGAAACCCTATAGGATAATGATACCATGGAGACGCTTGATTTGGTAAATGAAAAAGATGAAGTCATAGGAAAAGCCACAAGAAAAGAGGTAAACGAAATGGGGCTGCTTTACCGTTGTGTAGGCGTATACGTTTTTCGAAATGGGAAAATTATTGTCGAGCAGAGAAGCAAAAACAAAAAAATCCGCCCAATGAATTACAGCATTGTTGAAGAAACCGTTCAACTGGGCGAATCTTATGCCTCGGCAGCCATCCGGGGGGTTAAAGAAGAATTAAATGTTGAGGTCAAGGAACTCAGACCCCTGACAAAAAAACTGATAAGGGACACAAAACACCCGGACAATTTTATCATGCAATTTTACACCTGCAAAACAGATGAAAAGCCAAAAATAAATTCATCGGAACTGAACAAAATCGAAGAACTGACTTTGGACGAATTAAAAAAACGCACTCAAAATAAACGGGATTTAATTACGCCAAGCCTGCTCGAAACAATACACCTAATCAAATGACCCGGCAGGAATTTCCCCAATCGCAAGAATTAAAGAAATTCAGACACCCCAATAATATAAATGGCAATGAAGTCTGCCCCGGCCATATTCGCCAAACCGCTGATTTTTTTGGTTTCACACTTCAAGCGTATCGATAGAGTGCCTTGCAAGAAGGTATGCAACGAGAACAATTGCCGCCGTCACCGCAACATCCAATGCGAATGAGTAATTCACAGCCATGCCCGAGACATGCAGGAGAATGTCCATAGGATATGAATAGGGGTTTAGCGCAATTGCCGGCA
>DATDXA010000002.1:0-12325 GCA_035289485.1 archaeon
AGGAGCACTGAGTACGAGAGGAACGGTGCCTCGTGGCCACTAGTGAACCAGTTGTCCGACAGGGCAAACGCTGGGTAGCCACGCCATAGCTTATAAGAGCTGAAAGCATCTAAGCTCGAAGAAGCCCCTGAAAATAGACACTCATTCCCGAAACTTCGCACGTAAAACTGCGAAGGCTAGGGACGAGGGCTCCGGCAAAAGACCGGTTCGATAGGTCAGTTGTGTAAGCATCAAGCTTAGGCGAGATGTTAAGCTTACTGATACTAAAAGCCCAAGAGGGCTCCATAAGTCGGGTTTCATACCGACCCTTTTCTTTTCGTTACACGAAAAGAAAAGCGTCGACGGAAAAGAAAAGTGTTAAGCGGAAACGCGCATTTTTCTTTTCCGTCTAATGCACGACATACAAATTTTTTAGTCTACCACATTCATTTTGCAATTGAGACAGCGTAAGCTCCGCTTACGTTTTGAGCCTGTTCATTTCGGAGAATCCGCAAATTTCTTCATGTGAAAGGCCCTTCTCGCGCAGCTTTGCATAAATCTTTTCCATTGCCTCGGCGAACTCGCGCATTTCATCGTTCCTGTTCATCAGCCCGATTTCCATTTCACGCCTTTGTCTTGCCATTTCGTTGTTGCCGGTGTCTTTAAACTCGGCTAGGTGCAGCCCAAAAGCCCTATTGAGCTCTGCTACTCTGTGAGTGCTGAGCCCCGCTGCGGCAATGGCCTCTTCCACCTCTGCTTTCAGCCTGACTTTTCCATAAAATATTGTTCCAGGGAGCCTTTGGTAGAGTGTGTTGAAATTTTCTATGCGCTGCACATATGTGGCTCTCTCTGCTTGTGCAGCTCGATGGATTATTGCGGCTTTTTGTGCAGTTGCAGCTTGCTCCGCGTTTGCAGATTTTTTCTCCCTTACTTCAACCCTTATGCCGATTCTCGCGGAAAGATTCCTCAGGCGCTCGCGGATGCCAAAGAGGCCACCGCGCGGCCTTTGCACGGGTGAAAATTTTCCAACTGGTTTATGTTGCATGTCTACCTTTATGTTCTTCATGGTTTATCTTTTTTTGCATGCGTCAAATAAACTCTTGCCAGTTAACCTTCCGTTACCTTAAAAAACTCCGCAATAGCCTATTTAGTTGGGTAGCAGGCGATCGGCTGTCGGTAATCCTGAGAAATCGGGATGGCTGAGGAAAGTCCGCCCACACGCGAAACATGTGCATCGAGAGATGGCCTGGAAGAACAGAAACGAAACCCATTCAGTTGGGATGAAACGCGCTTCCAGAGTGTGCAACTGCTTTGCGCAGGCTTAGTCGAATGCCGGTGAGGCCATTTCCCTCAAACGGGAAGAAATCCTTGAATTGGTGGATTTTAAAGGCCGGAACAGAAGGCGGCTTACGTCCTGCTGCCCATTTTTTCTTTAAGATAATTTTATTAACTTCGGCACCTTATTTTCTGTAAATGCCCGAGCACAGTCAAACTCCTGATGAATTTCGCGCCGCTCTTAAAAGGCGTGGCATAAAAATATCAGAGTCAGAGGCAATGGCTATATGGACTAGCCGCAAGCGCCTTGGCAATAAAATCCCGTTAGTCAGAAAAAACCTTACGCGCCTGCGCGGCAGGCACGGGCACTGAACGGGCATTTTAAGCTTCTTTAAATGCTTTTTAGGAATAAGGTTTATTCTATTATAAACATTTACCCATTCTCTTATTTCCATGAAGTCAGGCAAAGCTTCCGGTGGTGCCAGCAAAATTTCAAGCGCGGAACTCCGCGAGAAATACCTGCGCTTTTTTGAAAAGCACGCGCACAAGAGAATTCCAAGCGCTTCGCTAATTCCTGAAAATGATCCAACCGTTCTATTTACGACCGCAGGGATGCATCCGCTTGTTCCGTACCTGCTCGGCGAATCACACCCTTTGGGAAAGCGGCTTTGCGATGTGCAAAAATGCATCCGCACAGGAGACATTGACGAAGTCGGAGACAACTGGCATCTGAGCTTTTTCGAGATGCTCGGCAACTGGTCACTTGGGGATTATTTCAAAAAAGAGGCAATTGCATTCAGCTTTGAATTCCTGACAAAAGAATTGGGCATTCCAAAAGAGCGCCTAAGCGTTACTTGTTTTGCAGGAGATAAGGATGCGCCGCGCGATGAGGAAGCGGCAAAAGCTTGGGAAGCGCAAGGAATTCCCAAAAGCAGGATTCATTTTTTGCCAAAGAGTGATAATTGGTGGGGCCCTGCTGGGCTCACTGGCCCATGCGGGCCTGATACTGAAATGTTTTACCACGTGAAGGATGTGCAAGAGAAGAGCACGCAAGATTTCCTAAAACTCTGCAAGGAAGGAGCGTTCTGCGAAATATGGAACGATGTTCTAATGCAGTACAACAAAAACGCCGAAGGAAAATATGTTGAAAGCAGGCAAAAAAACATCGACACAGGAATGGGAGTTGAAAGGACTGTTTCTGTATTGAACGGCTTTGACAATGTGTATGAATGCGACACGCTAAAGCCGATTATTGAAAAAGTAAAATCGTTTGCGGGCACAAATCAAAATTCCAAATCAGGTGAGCGCAGCGCGAGAATAATTACAGACCATTTGCGCGCCGCGGTGATGATTCTTGGCGATGGCAAGGGCGTTGTTCCAGGAAATGTCGATCAAGGTTATGTGCTGCGCAAATTCATCAGAAGGGCGATCAGGCACGCGCGGCTTCTTGGCATTTCCGGAAAGTTTTGCAACGAAGTTGCCAAAGTAATTGTTGATGTTATGGGCGAAGCGTATCCGGAAGTTCGCAAAAATAGCGCGCGCGTTTTTTTCGAGCTTGAAAAAGAGGAGGAAAAGTTCTCGGCAGCGCTTGAGAATGGGCTAAAAGCTCTTGAAAAGAAGCTCTCCGCGCTTGGCGGCGCAGCAGGAAAGCAGCTTTCCGCAAAAGATGCCTTCGATGTCTACCAAAGCTACGGTTTCCCGCTTGAAATGATTCAGGAAATCTGTGCTGAGAAGGGCAACACCATAGATTCAAAAGGATTTGATTCTCTTTTGCAGCAGCACCAGGAACTCTCGCGCAAGGGCGCTGAGCAGAAGTTCAAGGGCGGACTTGCAGACCATAGCGAGCAGACAACAAAGCTTCACACCGCAACGCATCTTCTCAATGAAGCCCTGCGCCAAGTTGTCGATAAGGGAATTTACCAAAAAGGCTCGAACATAACTCCAGAGCGCCTGCGCTTTGATTTCAATTTTGCAGAAAAGCTCACTGATGAACAGGTGAAAAAAGTTGAGGATTGGGTTAACGCCGCGATAAAAGCAGAAGCTGATGTTTCAATGGAAATAATGAATCTTACGGATGCGAAAAAACTCGGGGCGCAGGGGCTTTTTGAGGATAAATACGGCGAGCAGGTGAAGGTTTACACCGTGCACAAAGGTACAAAAGTATTTTCGCGCGAGCTCTGCGGAGGGCCGCACGTGAAAAACACGCGCGAACTTGGAAAATTTAAAATTACAAAGCAGGAGCCGGTTGCGGCGGGCATTAGAAGGATAAAAGCCGTAGTTGAATGAACTTTTTTAGAAAAATCCTGTGCCTTCGCCATACTTTTTTCTAAGAGTTGCCCTCACTGCCTTCAGTTCCGGGCCAATTGTCTTGTAAGTGCCGCGCGTTTTGAGCATTTTCATTAACTGGAAATATCGTGCGACGTCCCTGTCTTTTTGCACTATTTTGCTCATTTTTTCCCTTTTTCGCCTGATTGCATCCGCACTTGCAGCTGCCCGGCCTTTTTGCGTGCCGCGGCTTTTGAGAATGGAAGTGTGCAGTGCAATGCCTCTTTGGTGCCTTTGGTGCATTGTATCACTTTCGTTTGTTTTGTTAATAAACCCGCTTTCCTATTCCGGGTTTTTTATAGTTATTATGCCTTCTCTTTCTAATCTATCAAAAATCAATGAAACGTCTTCCCTGCCAAAAGGTTTTGGATTATTGCCGCCTTTGGCATACCTAGTGTAAGTCAAATCCGGTTTTTTTAATATATTGCGTTTTCTCAGTTCATCATATACTTTTTCTTTTGCATTCTTCGCTCCTACAATTCTCTTGCTGCTAATGAAATCAACCATGGCAACTGCCATTTCATAAAAAACGCTTTTTTTGCCGATGCCTCTGATTTTGCCTTCTTTTAGCGAACTAATCTTATCCTTGTTTACTCCGACTTTAAGCTTTACAAATTGGTTGGAAACCCTTGCATCATTTCTGGCAGCTTTGCCTCGCCGTTTGGCCGCCCATACTTCCTGCCAACTAACTCCCTGTGCAAGCCTGCCGCCATGACCAACAGTTGATCTTGAAAACAATCCGAATCTTCCCATAGTCATTAAATTATGGATTAGTCTTATAAAATTCTTTCCGTTTACATCTTCAAAACCCTTTAAAACCGTTACAATCGAAGAATATTCCTATGCCCGCAAGCCTTAACGATATTGCCAAAAAATGGCAGAAGAAGTGGGCTTCCAAGAAGGTTTTCAGCGCAAAGCCCTCAAAATCCAAAAAGAAGTATTATGTCCTGGAAATGTTCCCATATCCATCCGGAAAGCTGCACATGGGGCATGTGAGAAACTATTCAATTGGTGATTGCATAGCCCGCTTCCGCAGGATGCAGGGCTACAATGTGATTTATCCAATAGGGTTCGATGCCTTCGGCCTTCCTGCGGAAAACGCCGCAATTGAAAACAAGGCAGATCCAAAAGAGTGGACAATGAAGCGCATTGCGGATATGGAAGTGCAGATGCGTGATATGGGGTTTAGCTATGATTGGGCGCGGGAAGTGATCACCTGCCTTCCGGAGTATTACAAGTGGAACCAGTGGTTTTTCCTAAAAATGCTAAAGAAAGGGCTCGCTTACAAGAAGGCTGCAAAAGTGAACTGGTGCGACAAATGCCACACCGTGCTTGCAAATGAGCAGGTCATTGACGGGAAATGCTGGAGGCATAAGAATCAGGAAGTTTATCAAAAGGATTTGGAGCAGTGGTTTCTCAAAATCACTCATTACGCGGATGAACTTCTTGCTGATTTGGACAAGCTTGGTGGCTGGCCAGAGCGCGTTCGCACAATGCAAAAGAACTGGATTGGCAAAAGTTCAGGAGTAAATATTTTCTTCAGGTTAAAGGATTCGAAAATGGTTCTGCCAGCTTACACAACCCGCTGCGATACGATTTTCAGTGTCACCTTCATTGCAATAGCGCCGGAAAACCCGTTAGTTCTGGATTTGGTGAAGGGAACTGATTTCGAGGCCGGTGCAAAGGCGTTCATTGCAGATGTTGCAAAGCAGACAGTAATCGACCGCGAGAATGAGGACAAGGAAAAGGAAGGCTTCTTTTTAGGCAAATACGCAATCAACCCCGTGAACGGGGAGGAAATCCCTATTTTCATTTCAAATTTTGCGCTCATGTACGGAACCGGCATTGTTATGTGCGATGCGCATGACAAGCGCGACTTCAAATTTGCCAAAAAATATGATTTGCCGCTCAAGTTTGTGATAAGCAAGGATGGAAAGCCGGTTGATGCCAATACGGCACAGGGTGCCTCCACGGACAACGGTGTGCTGTTCAACTCCGGGCAATTCAGCGGCATGAATAATCTCGAAGCGCTTCCCAAAATGGCGGACTGGATTGCAAAAAGCAGCCATGGGGAGAAAAAAACAAATTACAAGCTCCGTGACTGGCTCATATCAAGGCAGCGCTTTTGGGGCACACCAATACCGATAATTTACTGTGATGATTGCGGCGCAGTTCCAGTTCCTGAAAAAGATTTGCCAGTTGAGCTTCCAGACCCAAAGAAGACGGATTTCACTGATGCTGGCAACCCTCTTGCAACGGTAAAAGAATTTGTGAATGTCAAGTGCCCAAAATGCAAAAAGGCGGCGCGCCGAGAAACCGACACCATGGACACTTTTGTTGACAGCTCCTGGTACTATTTGCGTTACTGCTCTGCGCAGGAAAAGAAAGTTCCGTTTGACAAAAAAGAGGCTATGTATTGGTCTCCTGTAAACCAGTACATTGGCGGCATCGAGCACGCGATTTTGCATTTGCTATACTCGCGGTTTTTTTACAAGGTGCTGCGAGATGAGGGCTTAGTTGATTATGATGAACCCTTCGAACGCCTGCTTTCACAGGGGATGGTTCTAAAGGACGGAACCAAGATGTCAAAGTCGCTTGGTAATATTGTCGATCCAAGCGGCATTGTGGAAAATTATGGCCCGGATACTGTAAGGGTTTTCATGCTCGGCGCTTCGCTTCCAGAAAGCGAGATGGACTGGAGTGAAAAGGGCGTTGAGGGGTGGCACAGATTCTTAGTCAAAACCCTTTCAATGTTTGAATCTTCAGGGAAATCAAAGCCCACTATTCCAAAGAAGAAATCTATGCCTGATCGGATACTTCTTGCAAAAACAAATTCCGCAATACGCCGCGTTTCAGAAGACATTGATTCCTATCGCTTCAATTATGCGATTTCTGCGATTGTAGATTTGGTGAATGCGCTTCAAAAGTACGAGGATGCGGACAAGGGCGTGAAAGCTTACGCGCTTCACGCTATTGCAAAGATGATTGCCCCGTTCGCTCCGCATCTTGCAGAAGAGGCATGGTCTATTTTGGGCGGAAAAGGGCTTGTTGCGGTTGAGAAATGGCCAACAGTTGACAAGAAACTAGCTGATCCTGAAGCAGAAGCCACCGAAGGAATGGTAGAATCAATCAAACACGACGTTGCCCAAATAAAGCTGCTTGCAAAAATAGAGTCGCCAAAGAAGATAACCATTTTTTCTGCGCCGAAATGGAAATGGAATGCACTCAAGTCCCTAACTTCAAGCGGGCAGGTTCCGGAGTTTTCCGCTGCGATGAAATCCATCATGGCTACTGAAGAAGCAAGAAAGCACGGGGCAGAAGCGCAGGGTTTTGTAAAAGCTGTTGTGCAGAAGTTCCATGAAGTTAAAAATTTTGTGCAGGTTGATGAGTTCAGGCTTCTTTCAGAGGCAAAAGGCTTGCTTGAGCGTGAATTAGGGTGCTTCGTTGAAGTGCTTGATGCGGATAAATCAAGTTCTGAAAAAGCGAAAAAGGCTTTCCCATTAAAGCCCGCGATTTTGGTTGAGTGAATAATTTTATTTTTCAGCTATTGGAAATAATCCACCTTAATGTCAAGCGTCTCTTCCATTTCCTTAAGTTCGCTCACAACTTTTTGTATTTTCGCTTGGTCCGCGTTCCGAATTATAATTTCTGTGCGGCACGCTTTCCTGTCGATTGTGCAAACCGCATTGATGGCCTCCATGTCAAGCCCGTGATTTGCTATTTTTGCGCTCTGCTCTGCCAAAAGCCCAGGCCTATCCGCCGCCTCCAGCTCGATTTTAACTGTGTTCATCATCCCTTTTGCCGGAATGTTTTTGGAGAGCTCTTTTTCTATTATCCTTTTTGCCTTCTCAGAGTGCACAAATCCGCGCCATGCGGGGCTGAATTGCGAAGTGAATGCATAATGCATCTTCACAGTATCTCCCGGGCTTAGTTGTGTCCATAGCGCGCGGATTTTGCCATTAATCTCGGCTTTGGATGAGTATTTTGCGTGCTTGTCATCAAAGAAATATGCAAAATCAAGCGCTGTAGAATCAATTGGCACGTTGATTATGTACCCTTCGCTTGTGAAAATTATGGTTGCCCTGTTATGGAAATCAAGGTCGAGAGTTTCAGCAAGCTCTTTTCCATCCTTAATATGTGGTGAGCTGATTTTGGAAAACATTTTCTCATATTCTTTCAGCAGCTGCCTATTTTCACTTTTTGGCCGCAGAAGCGCCACCACACCGTTGTTTGCTGTCTCATTCATTTCCCTGCAGAAAATGTAAACTTTGAGGGGCTTTTTGCGCGGGCCGATTACCTGTGTGTGAAGTGATTGGTAGATAAAAAATTCAGGAATTGCAATGAAATCCTTCATCTTCTTGGGGATTGGCTTGAAAGCGGCGTGCACTTTTCCAAGCGCGTCATAGCAATGCGACTTGTCGTGCGTGATTATTTTCAGAATCAGTGTATCGTGGAGCTCTTTTATCTGCTTGTTTTGCGCTATTGTTTTGCTGTAAATGGAATAAATGGATTTTTTCTTTTCCTCAAAATCCCATTTCATTTCAGGGAATTTTTTCTTGAGCGCAGATATGGCTTCGCGAACTTCCTTTGCCTTTTCATTCCTTGACCTCTTCACGTCGGCTTCGAACTTTCTGTATTTTTCCGGCTCGAGAACTTTGAAGCACAGGTCCTCTAGCTCATATTTCATGTCATGCATCCCAAGCTGGTGCGCAAGCGGCACATAAATGGTGAGAGCGTCCGCCGCAATTCTCACCTGCTTTTCCTTTGGAAGATGCTTGATTGTTCGCATGTTGTGGAGCTTATCAAAGAGCTTTATCACAAGCACCCTTATGTCCTTGGATGATGCCATCACAGTCTTTATGATATTTGCAGTGCTCTGCTCCTGCTTTGAGCGGAATGATGCTATGTCAAGTTTTGTTACGCCTTCTACAAGCCCGTGTATTTCGCTCCCGAACTTTTTTTCAAGCTCATCCCTTTTGAGCTTTGTGTCCTCAAGAGTGTCGTGCAAAAGGGCGGCGGTAATTATGGGCGTATCAAGCCCCTTTTCCGCAAGCATTTTTGCAACTGCAAGCGGGTGCAAAAAATAAGGCTCTCCGGATTCGCGTTTTTGCGGCTCGTGTGCCGCCTTTGAAAGCCAGAACGCCTCTTCTACCATTGATGTATTGGCGTGTGCATTGTGTTTTCTAATTTCCAGAAGAAGTGAGGCGAGCTCCTTTTCAAAGTCCACAGGCATGCATTATTCTGTGCCCCATAAGTGAATTTAAGGTGCTTCGATTATTGGGGAAAAACGGTTTTTGGGCGATTTTCGGGTTTTAATGCCGATTTGAGGGCTTTTACATTTCCTCAAGCATTTCTATGTTCAAAAGCCCCATTCCCTTTTCAAGCGCAAGAGAAACCGCCTTTACCATTGCAATTCTCGAAGCCATTGATTCCTTTTCCGCCTGCAGCACGGGAACTTCATGATAAAATGAGTTGAATTCCGAGGCAAGCCCTAAAAGGTAGTGCGCGATTTTATGAGGGCTTGAAGAGTCTCGCGCCTCCGTAATTTTTCCATCCAAATCCCCAAGCACAGAAACAAGCCGCTTCTCTTTTTCCGTGCTGATTTTGATTTCCGCAGGGGCCTTGAACTTTCCTGCCTTTCGCAGGATGCTTCTTGCGCGCGCAAAGCTGTATAGAATAAATGGCCCAGTTTCGCCTTCAAGCGAAGTTGCCTTCTCCCAGTTGAACACAATCACCTTGTTCTTGTCATGCCCAACCATGCCAAATTTAATTGCGGCAAGGGCGAGCTTGCGCGCGGTTTCCACTATTCTCTTTTCATTCCAGTCCGTGTGCCTCTGCCGCGTTTCAGAAAGGGTTTTTTCGAGCACTTCATCAAAGAGTTCCGCGTAAGTAATCACATTTCCTTCGCGTGAGGACATCTTGCCTCCCTCAAGCCTTACAAGTTCGTATGAAATGTGAACTCCTGGGCAGTATTCCTGCTTGCGATTGTTTAGAAGCTCAATTGTTTTGATGAGCTGGCGAAAGTAAAATGCCTGCTCTCCTCCAACAACATAGTAAGATATTTCCGCCTTCATTTCATTTTTCTTGAGCTTTGCAAGGGCTATGTCCTTACTAGAGTAGAGCGCCGCACCATCGCTTTTGAGTATTAAAAACTTCTCAAGCCCGTGTTCTGTTAAATCCACAAGAAGCGCGCCCTGGTCCTTTACCGCAAAGCCTTCCTTGTGCAACTGGTGCGCAATCTTAATGCCTTCTTTCTCAACTTCGCTTTCAAGTATAATCCTATCAAACGTCACTCCAAGATCTTTGAATATGCGGTGAAAGCACAGCAGGCTCATTTTGCGCAGATATGCCCAGTCCTTCTTGAGCTGCTTGTCCTTTCCCTTCTCAAGCGCAACCACCATTTCGCGCATCTTCTCTTCAAGCGCAGGGTTGTCTTTTACCGCTTTCGCGCCCATTACATAGAGTTCCCCGAGCCATTTTTCCTTTTCTTTGAGTTCTTTTGGCTCTTTTTCGTGCGCGAGCTCTCTGTATGCGTAAATTGTTTTGCTAACATGCGGCCCCACATCCCCGCCATAATCAACCCTTATCACTTTCTTGCCGCTTTCCTCAATTATGCGCGCTATGCTCTCTCCAAGGCAGATGTTTCGCACATGCCCTATATGAAATGCCTTCATAGGGTTTGCCTGGCAATACTCCACGATTGTTTTTGATTTTCCTTTTAGTTTCACTTTCTTTTCCGCGAGCAATGCGGAAATTATTTCCCCTGCGTATTTTCCCTCATCTGCGAAAAAATTTATGTAAGCGCCCTTTACTTCAAATCTTGAAAAAGTTTTGGGGAGTTTTATTTTTGCGGAAATTTCCTTTGCAATTTCCATTGGGTTTTTCTTCATCACCGCTGCGAGCTTGAAGCATGGCAGCGCGAAATCTCCCATAGCCCTCTCAGATGGCACTTCGAGGATTTTTTCCGCGAGTTCCTTCTCAACCCCTGCTTGGGAAATTGCCTTCACAAGTTCGCTTCGAAAATCCATTTTGTTCACCAATTCAGCAAATACTTTGTGCATGAAATTATTAATATTATACGGGACTGGTGGGATTTGAACCCACGACCACCTGCTTAGAAGGCAGGTGCTCTATCCAAGCTGAGCTACAGCCCCTTATACCTATAACTCAACAATTTAGCGTTAAATGGCTTTAAAAGGGTTTAAGTGGGCAAAAGAGGGCAAAGTAGGCTAGAGTTGTCATTTATTGATGCCGTTTTCCTTCTTGAACCTTTCAAGGAATTTTGGCATTTCCTTGTAGAGCCACTCATTTAGCTGTATAAATGATTTTGCCTCATCCTCTATGTATTCAATAATTTTTGGGTACTCTTTTGCCGCATACCATTGCGGGATTATGCTCCCGCTCATTTTCTTTCCGGTTATTTTGTCAAGGCCCGAACCTTTGAATTCGCCGCCGTTCATAAGGATTCCAAGCGGGCGCAAATCAATTGAGGGCTTATTTAGAATGTCGATTGTTTCATATCCATGCTGCGCAGTGCGCTCCTTGAGAAAATTGTGCTCGAAATTCAGGTTGTATCCGACCGGAATGAAAGTGAAAGCGTAAGGGTCAAGTATTCGCATATCTCCAATGAATTTTCCAAGTATTTCCTTCTCAGACGATTCCCATTCTTTTAGTATCGTGAGTTTTCCGATTGCCGCGCCAGTGAACCTGTTGAGTTCCTGGTACTGGATTGTGATGACCTTTTCCTTTTTCGCATCAAGCCCTGTGGTTTCTATGTCAAAGTAAAAATTTCCCATGTAACTATTATCATGCAAAGGGGCTAAAAATAGGATTGGATTTTAGTGAAATCCCAGTGGTTTTTTTGGTAATGCATTTACCTGTCTTCTTGCTTCCCGTGCTTTTTTTAGTTGTTCTTTCCTAATGTCCACTAACCTGTTTCGTTGGTCAGCCACTTCGGTTATGAATAAAATTTCTTCATGCTGCCTTTCTAACGAATTTTTTCTGTGTGCGTCCAGTGCAGCAAACAAAGGCTTGGAAAGCACCTGTGTCTTTTTTATAAGTTGATTTAGTGCCGTTTCCAGTCCATATCCATGTGAAAGCATTGTTATCCAGCGTTTATTGCCGTTTAGCAATGGGCGTAATGCTGCTGTCCTTATTGCTCTTTGTCCAGAATATCTCCAGTCAAGTTCCCGCATGTTGGGTTCAAACGATTTTGCCACTACCATGTCATTTTTTGAGCCAATCAATTTTTTTATCATGTAATCAATATTTTCATGGTTAAGGGCAACTAAATCTGCATCAAGCATCAATATTATATCTGGTTTATATTTTTCCACTGCGTGCCTTACGCCTGCAATAAACGCGGTTCCCTTTCCTGCATTTTTTTTAGAGCCCTGTGAATCTATGACTTCGCTCCATTGTGTTTTTGCCGATGCTTTGGTTGCGTCTGTACTGCCGTCATTTACAACAATTATTGGGCGGTTGTGGAAATCTGTTTGTCTCCACATTCTCAATTTGTTAAGAACTTCTCTAACATTGTGCTCTTCATTAAATGCAGGGATTATCACTGCAATTTTGTATCCGGCAGTGAATGTATCAGCCATACAGCATCCCGTAATACATCTGTTCAAGTAGCGCCTTGTTCCTCGCTTCCGGCGCGTCCCCGACAAGTGACTCTATTGGGGCGGAGTAGTATGCCACGCGCTCACCAACTTGAGTGGATACAATGAATGGGAGCTGCCTTCCA
>DATDXA010000003.1:0-46868 GCA_035289485.1 archaeon
GCAACCCCGATGTATTTCAACAGCTACGGGCTGCAGTTTGACCCGGGCAACGCGAGCAACACGCCGCAGACAAAGCAAAAGAACAATGCGATAAATTCGCAGCCGCTTTCATATGGCTTCGTGAATTCTTACACGAACGGGACGGAAAAAGGGAGGATTGTTTCAATAACGGGGGCGGGGGCAATCACGTACTCGCCATCCGACCCCATGAAGGTTTCAATCACGCTAAAAAACATCAGGGACACGGCATCGGCGGCGCTCTTTGACTACCAGATAGGCAATGTGAACTCCCCGCTTGAAGTGTCCTGGAAGATTGACATGGCATCGGGCAGCCAGGCATCTGCTGTGAAAACTGGCAAGCTCTCGGTGTCCGAAGTGTGCCCCGATGTTGCCAATGCATCCGATGTCAAGCACGACAGCGTGAAGATTGAGGCAAAGCAGGGAGATGCGACGGCGCAGGCGCTCGTCTATTCGCCGCAGTCAAGGGGCGCGAAACTGCAGTTCGTGCTGCTGCCGTGCCGCAGTGCGGGCGGAGATTCTGCGGGGGCTTCATACGCGCCTGACAACACCCCGGTTTCATCAGTCCCAATAGTCGGGAGCAGGGAGCTCACGCTGCAAAAGGACGGCACCGATGCCTACACCTATAACCTCAAGAGCATTCTCCAGAAAGTGCGCGGAAACGGGCAGGTGTGCATAATCCCGACCGCAGGAAACGGCATTGACCTCTACTGGAATGATGGCGCACTCCTGAATGGTTCCTGAAGTGAAACTGAAATGACCCAGGTCAAAGCAACTTATGCGTTCGGCGCAGTGATGTATTTTCTCGGTTTTGCAGCTGTCAATTCAGTACTAAGCCCGCTCAGGTTCAGCGGGAATTTCCATCCCGCGCTCGAGCTTTCGGTCATTGCTCTCGGTGTTTTTTTCCTCTCGGCGCTCTATTACGGAAGATTTTACTATCTGCCACTGCTCGCCTGCGGGCTGTACTTTGGTGGATTGTTTGCAGGCCAGCCATTTTACTCTGTTTTTGCGCTTGCGCCGCTTCTGTATGCGATGGCTTCGGGCGCGCAAATGGGGCAGCTTGCATACGAGGACTTCAGGGGAAAAACTAATCTTTTTGAAAAGGGCACGCACTTTGCGGCAAACGCGGTGTGGGCAATTGTGATATCAGTTATAATTGGCCTGCTTCTTGGCGGGCTTGGTTTTGAAGACCTTCCAAGCATCGGGCTTGATTTGAGCGCACTTGAGGATTTCATAAGTAGCCTTACAATACAATAATATGGCCGCCAATTTTTGGCTTTTTTGGGCAATGAAATATAGGCAAAACACCGCCAAATCGGCACAAAGGGCGTTTTGCACCAAGAATAAACTTATAAAGCAAGTGAGCAATAGATATTATTACGGTTAATCGGTGATTCTTTGGGCGTTTTTGACGGAATAAAGGGATTTTATTTCAAGCTTGAGGAGAAATACTATGATTTCCTTGATAGCGTCAATGCGCACGTTCCAATTTATGAAATAATAGACCCTATTGACAAGGTAGTCCCAAGTTTTCTTCTTTTCATTGCGCTTTTTTTGGCGGCGGCAGGGCTTGTGCTGGCGGGAGTTTTCGGGCTCGGGGGACTCGGAAATGACACGCTCACTATTTCGGTGCAGGACTCTGACGCTAACCCCATTTCCGACGCGACAGTTACATTTTCACGCGATGATTCCGTGGTTTCAAGCGTGCAGACAGATGCACTCGGGATAGCCGTGCTTGCAGGAGTGAAGCAGGATGAGAGCATTGAGGTGGTTGCGGAAAAGGACAGCTATCTTTCCTCGTCAAAAACCATTATCATCGCTTCGCTGCCCGCTGCGGAAAATATCCTTCTCGACCTTGCATCGCAGGCATCTTCAGAGAGGACAATAAGGCTTCTTGATGAGCTTGGCCAGCCTGTTTCCGGCTCTTTCACATTAAGATTCAAGTGCTCAAACCCATATGCACCTGCAATAGCCGATGTTTTGCTCTCAGGCCAAGACAGGGGCGTTGCACGGGTAAATATGCCAGGCAACTGCGAAAGGCTCTCTGTTGATGTGCTGGATGGCGGAACGCACAGCGACATTTATGGGCAGGTTGTAAGCGGCGAAGACCAGGCGATTTACCTTGAGGCCGAGGAAACTGGCGATGCGAAAATAGTCGTGAATGTCTCGGACGCTTCTGGGAACGCGCTGAGCGGGATTGAAGTGCAGCTATACAAATACAGCGAACTTATAGACAACCCAAATGTCGGGCCGATTGATGTCGCATATACTTCAGGAGGACAGGCAACTTTCACAAAATCCCCAGGGAGCTACGCTGTAAAGGCATATGACAGCCAGGGGCAATTCGGCGACAAAGTATCGGGAAAGATTACTGCAGTTGCGGCTCAGAGCGCGACCGTGAATTTGGCGCTTGCAGAGGACATAAAGGGCAAGGTACTTGTGAAGGTCATTGACAAGAGAAGCGGGGCGGCAATACACAGTGCCCAGGTGAGCCTGTTTTATGCGGCGGCAACTTCGAAAGACGCGCCGATAAACACGGTTCCAACTGCGGCTGATGGCACAGCGGGAATCAATGTGAGCAGGGACTCCGAATTCAAGGCGATTGTATCCGCAAGCGAATACCAGTCGGTGACAATCGGCGGCTTGCGAATCGGGACAACGGCGGCAACAGTTCAGCTTGAGAAGTGCACGCCCTCAACATGCGGATTGCTAAAAGTCAAGGTGGTGGACCAGGACGGCAGCCCGATTGACGGGGCAATTGTAACTCTTTACAACGCCTCGACGAATTTCCAGGCAAATTATGCTGGCAGGACAGCGGACATCAACGGGCTTGCAAAGTTTTCTGGAATAAGCAACGGCAATTACTACGCGTTCGCGTTCAAGGAAGGGTTCTCTGGAAGGAGCGATGCGGGATATTTTAGCAGCGACCAGAACAAATCGGATGCGCAGAACCTCACGGTCACAATGAATGTTGATGACGGCATTGCCGCGGTGAAGGTGCGGGACACCGATGGCAGGCCGATTGCCTTCGCAACAATCGGGCTTTTTGATGCGAGGACGAATGCGCTTGTCGGAAGGGACCTGACCGATTCGAACGGTTCAAAGGAATTCTCGCTCAAGGCGAACAGGAAAATATATGTTGTGGTCAGCAAGCAAGACGAGCAGGTTTATGCGAACTACATCAGCGCAAAGAGGGCAATGATTCCGTCCGGAGTGCAGCAGTTCGATGTCACGCTTGAAAAGCCGATACTTAGCGGCGAAATATCGATGGAGTTCCTCGGCATGCACTCGGCCGATGGAAAAAGGGCGGAGAATCTAAAGGCCGGCGACACTTACAGGGCAAGGTTCAAGGTGCGCGTGCCTGAAGAGAAGGATTATGGGTCAATGGGCGTTCATGTGAGGGCCGGAAGCGATGTGCTCATGGAAAAGGACGCGCTTTTCATAAAGGAAGTAAATGCGCCGCGCACTTCGCAGGTGCGCGCAACAAGATTTGAGGATGAGAGAGGCGGGCTTGATGAGGGCGATTATGACCTTACAATCGGCGATGCAAAGTGGGCGAACCTTACATGGAGCAGCACCTCCGCGGGCATTTACGAGGTGGAGGCGGAAATAGGGGTGCGCGAATCGGCATCAATTGGGGACAAGCTTTTCCTCAATTACAGGACATGGGGAGAATACAGAGACGGCAAAAGGGACAGGTTCCCAAAGGATGATACGGTTACTAAGGAGCTCTACAGCAACACAAAGCAGGAAGTTTTCCAGGTGGGCGTTGTGACGCTCTGTGATGAGGACTTCTGCTTTACGGCAACCGTAACGGACAACCGCAATGACCTTATAGAGTCGGTGCAGGACACATACAACGCCAAGGTGTTCAACCCCTACAGGCTGCAATTTATAATCACGAACAATTCTGAAACGCGCATACACAACAGCGCAAATCTGAGGATTGGCAACGCCGATGAGAGCCTCAAGTTCTTTGATTACAAGATTACCGATGCGGAAACGCAGCCAACAAGCGGGACACTCAACGGCTTTGAGTTCCCAAGGCTCAATGTCGGGGACCTGCGGCCCAAGAACTCCGTGAGGTTCGAATCCGAGTTCACGCCGCAAAAGTCCATAAGCGGGATACTCAATGTAAGGCTTGTCTCGGACCAGGACATAGTGTTTGAAAAGAACATCACGGTAATTATCGCGGCGCCAAAAGAGCTGGATGTGCAGATTGAACCGAGCGTATTCCTCTCAGGCATTGAAAATGACATCAGCGTGATTGTAACTGACAAGGCAAACGGCCTTGAAATCGAGGGCGCAATCGTGAGGGTCAAGGACGGCCACAAGAACGTGCTTGATTATGATGTTACCGGAAAGGACGGCAATTCGATGCTCACTCTGCCTGGCCAGAAGCCCGGAAAGAAGCTCTATCTCGAAATCGAGAAGACGGATTATAATGTGAAATTAATCGAGCTCGCCGTAAGCGACCGGCTGCTTGAAATTACGCCCTCTCAGATTGGCGTTAGCGTAAACACAAAAAACAAGCAGCAGTCCGAGGACAAGATCACGCTCCGAAACGTCGCGCCATACCCGCTTAAAATCACGGACATAAGGCTCACGGGAGATTTCAAAAAGCTGCTTGATACCGCGCGCATAAGGAACTGGCTTGAGAGCTCCTATCGGGAAATGGTAATAGAGCCGGATGAAAAGAAGGATGTGACGCTGAAAACTTTCCTCTCGCAAGATGCGCTCGCGCTCTCAAACAGGGCAACGCTTGAGGGAACGCTTGTAATTGTTGCAACCAACTTCGGGCAGGAGTGGGTGTTCAATGTCCCTGCAAAGATTGCGGTTGGATTAGGAGATGAGGTTGATGACCCCACATGCCTTGTGGTAACAAAGGGCGAGTGGACAACGAGCACTTCAGGAACACCCAAAAGAACCGAGTTCCAGATACAGAACAACTGCACAGTTGGAAAAAGGCCCGTGGCGCTGCAAAACCTTGAGGCGAAAATCGGCTGGAAGACCAATCAGCTAGGAGAGTACACGCTAAACATAGGGCCAGATGAGGTAACATTAAGGCCGGGATATTACAGGATACTTTTAGGGACGCTAAAGCCCGAGCAGTCGCTTACCGCAATACTCACATTCACGCCCTTTGGCGGGGTGAGCGGGGCTGGCGAAGCGGACATCGTGATACAGGCAACGAACCCACTAGAGGATGAGGACCAGGCGCTTTCGAACACAATAAAGACAAAAATCACTTCCGTTAATTTGAAGCAGTGCCTCAGCTATGACAAGGAAAGGCTTTCGGTGAACCAAAACGAGAGCGGCGCGGTTACAATCACCGCAACAGAGGTGTGCGGAGAGGGCGTTGACTTTGAAATAAAGAGCGATCTTATGACCACGCCAAGGAGCGAATTCACATTGCAGCCGGGGCAGAGCCAGGTAGTGCAGATTTTCGCGGAGAAAAACTATCCGGGGCAGTACGCGCTTTTCATAGAGCCAAAGTTCGCCTCGGATAAAAAAGAGCAGCTTGTAAAGAACATCCGCGTGATTGTGAACGCGCCAGGGTGCTGGCAGCTAAGCAAGTACGAGTTTGATGTTTTTGATGACAAAAGAAATGAGTTCGATGGGCTTGACAGCGCGGATTTGACAAACAATTGTGTGCAGCGGCCTGTGACAGTGAAGGTTAATGCCAAGGACTGGATGGATGCCGCGCAGGACGGGCTTTTCTGGGGATTGGGTTCGATGGCGGCTGTGATGCTCACAAACTATGGCAAGGGAGATTATGACATCTGGGGCAACACAAGGGGAACTGTTTCACTTGGCCAGGTGCAATATAGCAAGAATGCCACCGGAGATTGGATTGGGCCTGATGGGCAGAAGGTTACTGACGCATCGCTCAAGAGCACGCTTAATGCAAAGCAGAGCGGAACAGCAACGCCTTTTTCTTCGGCGGTTGTGAACGGAAAGACAGCATACAAAAACAGTTCCGGGCAGTGGTATGACCAGTCCGGGGTAGAAATCAAGGACGATTCGCAAAAGCAGGCTTATGAGAACGCCCTCAAAAAGGCACCCGTGATGGAAACGGTAACTGTTCCAAATCCGGAAACCATTGCGCCTGTAAGGGACAGTACGCAGTCAACTGCGGCGCCACAGGTGAGTGCCCAAGCACAGGCAGAGATTAATTCACTGAAATTACAGCTAGCGGAAGCGCAGGCAAAGCTTAAAGCCGTGGGAGCAGCGGCTTCAAATGCGCAGCTGCAGCAGTCCAAGGACCTGCAAAGCCAACTCGTGCAGAAACGGCTTGAGATTGGGTCTGGATTGAAAATAACGCCGCCTGACCAAGTGACAAGTACTGACATTGTAACACCAGGAATTCCGGTACAGCAAACTCCGGAGCCGACATCGGTTGACATCCCAATAGAAGCGGCAGATGAGGTCGTGGTATACGGCAGCGGATTATATTACATAAAATCCAATGGCAGGGTCGTGGATTACTGGCTTGGCACTGAAGTTGACCAAAGCACAGCCATCGAAGTCATCAATACATCATTGCGCAATGCCGAGAAACCTGCAGGCCCAGTCGGCATCACCGGCCAAGCGGTCCTCCCATCAGCCCAAGGACTTGCGCCATACACCGCTGGCAGCCAGCAGCAGAGCGGCGCTACGAGCGGAATCTTTGGAGGCCTTGCCCAGGGAGCTGGCAACTCGCTTAGCGGCAACCTGCTAAGCGGCGGTGGGGGCATTGTAAGGGGCCTTCTTGGCTCTAACCCATGGGTCGGCGGGCTTACAGGCTTTGTTGTCGGAACCGCGATTTCATACTTCGGGCAGGAAAAGGAAGTAACATTTACCGTGCTGCAAAAGGACACAGAGATAAAGAGCGTAAGAGTGATACAGGGCTCGGGCCCGGCTGAAAAGGATGACAAGGACATAGCCATTACAGTGCAGGGAATCGGCGGCAAGAAGGGAGATACGGCGCCAACGGTTGCGCAGCCGCTTGCAAACACCCCAGATTTGATTTCACAGGGAATTGAAAACATCAAGCTTACGTTCCAGAACGCGAGCGGGTTCACTACAAGCGAGGAGCAGCCAAAGACGCCCGCGCCAAACCTCAAGGTGGCGGGAGTGAGGCACAACTACAAGGACAGGGTTTATGACAAGAAGGATTTCGTCACGGAAACGGGCGGATTTTTGGGATTCTTTGACCAGCCCCTCATTGACAAGGGAAAAACAAAGCTCGATGAGGAAGCGGAACAGAAGCTTGAGCAGCAGTACAGGCTCGAATTCAATTCAATCCCGCCCACGGTTGAAACCAGCCAGCCGCTCGGGCTTCTCAATTGCCAGGACGGCACAAGGACAGGGAGCACGGGTTCTGATGCGCTTCCTAAGGTGAAGCTTGGCTGGTCTTGGGCGGAAATAAGGGAGGACACATGCAACGAGAGCAACGAAAACGGCGTTTATTGTGATGCAACGCAGCTCAGCATCTCGCTCCTGCGAAAAGTAGATGCAATAAGCAAATATGTCTCGCAGAATGGCGGCCAGTTCACCTGCCCATCGCCTTTAGAGGATGAGGCGGCGGAGAACAACATAGGAAGCTTTGATATCGGCGTTGAAAGCGTCTCAGCTGTGAAGAAAGGCAATGACATTGAAATAGTTGCGAATATAAAGAACACGAACCCGGGGATAATTTCAGGAACAGTTGCAATCAGGGCAAAGGCGGCACAGGGAGGCGCGGAAATCGCGTGCCAGACACCGAGCCAGAACATCACCGTTGCGGCTGGCGGGCAAACGGAGGTTTCATGCACATTCGCAGGACTTCCGCAAGGGTTCTATAGCGCGTCTGCTGCGCTCACTCCAAGCGTCTCATGCCCCAACTGCCAGGACATTGCGGCAACGAATTCGCTTTCAAGAAACTTCTTTGCAGGAACAACCGGCCTGCAGCAGTGCTCGCCATACAGCACAACGAGACTCAGTGACTTTTTGAGGGCATCCGGGATGAAAAACGATGCGGTGCTTGCGATGACCAAGTTCAACGCGCTTCTGATGGTGGATGGATATGGAGCCGATTTCCAGCGTGATTTCGATGTTGCGCAAAAGCAGGCGTTCTTCTCGGCGCCAGACATGTACACAAATCCAACCATTGGCCTTGGAAATTATTTCAAGGACACAAAGCTCTGGAGCTTTGACGCTTACAGCCAGCCGGATTTCACGCTCCCGGGCCCGGGAACTTACAGCATTTCAGCTGACATCACATACAATGACAACACATGGCAGTTGTACGATTCGAAGGGCAACCCGAACGCGAAGATAACAATCACCATGGAGAAGCTGCACGGCGCAGAGCCAGACAGCCCATTCTACTACGTGCCATTTGACGGGCTAGTAGGGCAGGATAGCGGAAGAGTAGGGTACGGAGTGAACTTTGCGGGAGATAGCATACTAATAGACAATAGCCAGACCCCTATCAGGACAGTGGAGATTTCGGGCTCCTCGCCAATCAATGATGGAGTGCTTTCTGTCACTAAGAGCGAGAGCTTCAAATCAATGCAGGTTGATGAGAGGGGAGTTGTTGCAAAGCTATCAAGGCAGGGAGGAAGCCCAACGCTGCTATTCCAGCCATCGAATGCGACACCCGTGATATTGCAGATTACGAAAAAGACAGGAGAGGACGCTTATGCGATTTACGAGCCTGCGGTTGATGGCGATGCTGTTGATGTGGGCCCGCAGCTTGCGCAGTGGAACGGAATCGGGGCGAGCTGCAGGGCATTTGATGATTCGGTAATGAGCCAGCAGCAGTTCGTTCCTGACACCCACGGGCTTAGCACAAGATGCGCGCTTGTGGGCCCGAACCAGAGGAGCAAGTACGCGCTTGAGTTCTGCGGCAACATGATCAATTACGGGACTGTTTCATATGAAACGGTGTTCTACACCCCGCAAGAATCTGACAGTTATTTGCAGCTAACGGATGTTGCATCGGACGATGCCGTGCTTGTGAGCGCTTCTAGCACGGCAAAGAAGGTGCCGCTAAACGGCAACGGAGCAACGGATGATATCAGCTCGATGCAGGATGTTTTCAATCTGGTGCAGGACGGCTATATGTGCGTTTCGGGAACGAATTTGAATGCAGAGTTCTTCTGGAACCCCAAGAAGGTCTTTGAAACATTCCAGGGCAAGGAAGAGGCTGCTCTGGATGCGTGCATACAGGCGACGAACAGGCGAGGTTGATTATGCGCAAATATGACCCTAGTGCCGGCAGGGTACGCAGGGAAAGAAGGCCATCTTCAGGCTCGTGGGCTCCGCGTGGCAATGCTGAGGAACTTGCAAAAAGGCTTGCAAAGATTGTGGCAGCAGGCACAAAAAAACCCGGACCGCACACAAATAGAAAGCTCTGGGCGCCAGATGATATTTTAAGAAGGACCAAAGCTACAGCAGAACAAAATTCCAGAAGTAGAAGAGGCCCACAAACAGCACTCGCGGTGTTGCAGGATGAATGGAAAAGGGAGCACACCGTTAACACACGCATTAGCCTTGGCAGGTCTGCAAAAAGAGAATGGTTGGCCCCCGCAAAAAAATAGCAGTAACCGGAGGGAAAATAGCGGGAGATACGCTAAAGAAACTGGAACTGGAGTCTGAGGAATGCGTCGCGGCGCCACAAAATTATTTAGATGAGCCTGAAGCCACAAAAAGGAAAAAGCTGGGTTCAAAAAAGTTTAATAACCGCCAAACTGTAGTATTAGCGGTATTATGGGGCTTTCCGACATACAGGGCGCTTTGGCGGATTTGTACGCCTCGCTGAATGGCAAAATACCTCACTTTCCATATATTTTCGCGGCAGCCCTTGTGCTGGTTTTGGGAATTTTTGCATTTTTCATTTTCACAGCAGGCCCTGCGAGCGCGGAAGTTAAGGTGCTTGTGCAGAACGCCGCGGGAGCCGCGGTGAAGGGAGCGCAAATAGCAGTTACAGGAACCGGAACGGATTTGAATATTCTAACTGGCCTTGATGGCGCTGCAACTTTTAGCGCGCCCATAGGGGCGCAAATCACGGTTACGGCGTCAAAGCAAGGGTATGCAATCGCAAAAGAGAGCATCACGGTTTCGCAAGGCGCGCAGGTTACGCTTGTGCTTCGGCAAGAGCAGTTCACGATAAATGAGGTGACCCTCACATTCACCGGCCCGGATTCAAGAAAGCTCTCCGGAACCGAAGTGAACGTGAGGCTCTCATGCTCGGGCACTGGCGTTTTTGAAAAAAGCGATTACACTGTTTCTGAAGGCGAGATTAAGCTGCGGCCGCCGCAGAACTGCGGCAAGGTGCTTGTGAGAGCAACCGCGGCGGGATTTCAGACAGCGAGTGCGCAGGTCCTTGGCACAAACCAGGAAATACTTTTCCATGGGATTGAAAGGCCCAAAGGAAGCGTTGAAATAAATGTTGCGGCAGCTGACACTAACAGGTTCGTTGATGGAATCAATGTAAAGCTTGTGGATTCGGTTGGTCTTCCTGCGGGCTTTGAAGACCAGACATCGTTTGGCGAGGCCTCATTTGCAGGGGTCGATATCGGGACATACACTGCGCTAATCAGCGACCCTACAGGGCAGTACGCCTCTGAGAGCGTTGCACTCACAGTGCATGAAAATGCGGCTGCAACAAGGTCTGTTCGCATTTCAAAAGACATAAAGCTCAAGGCAAAAATAAAGGTGATAGAATCTGGAGGGGCGGCTATAGAGGGGGCGGAGGTAGCAATTTACGGGGCGGATGGAATCCTTGTTGGCATGCAGGTCACTGGCACAACAGATGGCAGCACGGTTTTCCTCCTCAAAGATGATGGCATATTTTACTACTCTGCAGGCAAGCAGGGATTCATGCCAAGCGACAGGAATTCATTTGCAACATTTGGCTACACAAAAGCTAGCCAGCAGGAGTTCACGGTAAGGCTTGGCAGGTGCACAGAGCAGACATGCGGCTCGCTTCTCGTGCGCGTGCTTGATGAGAACGGCTCGCCCGTTGAAAACGCGCGCGCAATGATTGTCAACGCCGACGGGTTTGTGGAAACCGTGTATGGCTCGAAAGTTACCGATTACAACGGCTTTGCGGCGCCATTCACTGGCATTGAGAAGGGAACTTACACCGTGCTTGCGCAGAAATTCCCCGCGGAAGCCAAATCAGCGCCCTTTGAACTGGATCCTGGGGCGGCGAACTCCGTTGCGGTGAACATGAGAATCGGCAGCGGGACTGTGAAGGTGAGCGCCCTTGATGAGGATGCAAAGCCGCTCTCGTTTGCAAAGGCGGACATTTTCACGGACAGCGGCGCGAAAATAGGGACGATTTCGCTTGATTCGGCAGGAATTGGAACGCTTAGCGTGAAGGCTGACAGGAGAGTTTATGCGGTGATTACAAAGGAGGGGTACGCGCCGTATGTGGCTGCTTCAAAGCAGGTTTATCCGGATATTGCAATCCAGTTCACGGGCTCACTTGAGCGGGAAATTTCCTCAATCAAGCCAAGCATTGAATTCATCGGCGTGTTTTCTCAGGGCGGGACAAGGGCGCTCTCGCTTGCCGCGGGAGGGGCATATATTGCAAAGTTCCTGCTCCGCATACCTTCGCAGCAAGAGTTTTCCGCCTCGGGAGTGTTCATTCGCGTCGGGGAAAAGGACGATGCGGAAAGGGACAGCATCTCAATAAGCTCTGTGAATGCGCCACGCGCCGGAGTTGTGAAGGGCGCAACATACAGGCCCTCGGGCGGTACCGCTGGCGAGGAGCAGACGAATGGGAATGCGAAGTGGGCGGAAATAATATGGAACGGGATTGGGGAAGGGAAGTATGAAATAGAGGCTGAAGTGAAGGTGAAGGGCGGCACAACAAAGGGAACGCCTCTCCCAATTTTTTACAGGGCATTCGGAGTTGATGGCGCCAAATACCTAAGGGACCCAATTGACAGCGCGCTTGGGGAAAACGAGGATTCGGAGCAGAAGAAGGGCATTTATGCGCAGAGCTACTCCAAAGAATACCTTGAAGGGATTACAGAGCAGTGCTCGGGCGAGTTCTGCTTCACAACAAGGCTTTTGGACAATATAGCGGGCGTTTATATGCAGGAGCCTTACAGGATAAAGACATTCTCGCCCTACACTCTTGAATTTTCGCTAACGAACAATTCCGCGGCAAGGCATGAGAGCGCGTCCATAAGCATAAGGGATACCCGCGACATGGAAGGGGCGGCAAAGGAGATTAGCATCAGCTCATATAGCATAGAGAATGCGGATTCGGCGGTGTTCAATGGCAGCGCTGCCGTTTTCGAAACCCCGCAGATTGCAATGGGGGATTTCGCTCAGAACAAGGCGGTTTCCGGAACGCTTGGGATAGAAGCGAAAACTCTCACTTCCTCCGCGCTCGAATTTAAGGTGATTTCAAGCCAGAACATTGCATTTGACAGGGTGGTTGCGTTCATCCCTGTTTTCCAAGATGACATTAACCTTGAAGTGAATCCGGCAGTGATTGCGGCATTTGTTCCCGCGGACATCAATGTGACAGCGACATATGCCGGCGGGGAAAATAAGGGATTTGGAATTGCAGGTGCGCGCGTGATTGTGAAAAAAATCGCGCCCGACAGGAGCGAATTCACATTCCCAACAGCTGTGACAAACACCAACGGGCTCACAAAAATTTCGATTCCCGCATCATCTCCCGGAACGAAAATAATCGTGAAGGCGGAAAAGGCCGGGCTCGGAGTTGTCTTTGTTGAGAGGACCGTGAGCACGCAGGTTGTTGCATTCGACCCCTTGCAGCTAAAGCCCGCGCTGAACAGGGCGACAAATGAGGAAGTGAGAACAAAGCTCACGGCAAGCAACCTTGTGGATTCGGAGCTCACCATAAAAAAAATCGTATTCTCAGCAGGCCTTGACGGGCTGCTTGACAGCGCCAAGATGAATAATTTCCTAGTGCAGTACGCCGGAGCTAAAATACCAAAGAGCGGCTCCAAGGACCTTGAGGTGCTCTCTGCAATTGGGGAAGGGGCGCGCTCGCTCGATGCCCCGGCAAAGTCGGGCGGAAAAATCATAGCCGAGCTCTCGCCTTCTGCTAACCCGGCGGTTTCATATTTGGCGCAGCTGCCCTATGAGGCGATGGTAAATCTTGCGGAGATGCCCTCGAACTCGCCGTGCATCTCGATTTCCGCAAAGGAATGGAAGGACGCGACAATCGATAGCAAGGCCGCAATGCAGTTCGAGATAGAGAACAACTGTGTTTCAAAGCAGGGCGCGAAAATAGGGCTCAATAACCTGCAGGGCAGGATACGCTGGGCCGGAAAGGACGGGATTGCGGGGCTTGTTGAGCTTTCAGTGACAGACCCAGTGAGCGGAACTGTTGCAAGCGAAATTCTCCAGCAGGGGCTTTATGTGAGGCTGCTAGAGGGCCTAACTCCTGGGATTCCATACCCTGCAACGCTCACATTCGTTCCAAAGCAGGGCGCAATGGGAAAGAGGGCGGAGTTCACGGTTGATATTGACGCGCAAATCGGCACGAACAAGGGAGAGCAATTTGTCGGCGCGAATAACGGGATTGACGCGCAGGTAACTGTGGCAAACCTTGGCCAGTGCATGCAGATAACGCCTGACCCCGAGCTTGGAGTGCACATTGGCAGAAGAGACTCCGAATCGGAATTCACTGTTGACACAACCAAATGCGGGCCTGCAGTTCTAGACATCAGGTTCTGCGATGGCGGCACAGATGGCTGCAGGGGAGGCGCTTCCGAGGGCGGGATAAGCCTGCGCCCATGGTCATATTCAAAGGTGAGCGGCGAGCAAAAGAGCGTTGTTGTTGAAAGGCAGGGAATGCCCGGGTTCTATGGGATAAAGGTGGAGGCCAGGCCTTTGGGCGGGAGCTGGAGGCAGGTTGCGGAAATAGCGGCAATTGTAGAGCCAGAGGATGGGCTTTATTTCACCATGGACAAGTACAGTTTCACGGTCATTGGGAAGGGAAGCTCTGATTTTGCAAAGCTCACAAACGACATGGTGCAGGAAAAAATAGAGGTAAGAAAGCTCAAAACCGGGCCGCTCTACGATTATGTGATAAATCTTTCAGGAAGCCCGGATGGCAACAGGCTAAATCCGCGCTATGTCTGGCCTGATGCCACGGAAATTGTGGTAAGCGACCCGCGCATCAGAGGCGATTGGAACCTTGACATCGCAGATGAGTTCACAACAAAGGGCGAACATGCAAGCCAGCAGGTTGGAATAACATTCGGCAACATAAGCGCGGAGCAGGACAGGCCGGTTTTTGCCGTGGTAACGGCGAAGGCAAAAGAGCATGTGCACGGCGACCCCCTGCACAGGGAAGCGAAGGTCAAGTGCGGGGGAAATAATTTCGGATTGTACACGGGAAGCCGAAGCGACTACGGCATGTACTGGATAAACCCAGGGGTGTGCGGGAACGAGGCCGAGACTGTTTATGACACGGTTTATTCGCAGAAATTCCACGTGAAATTCAAGGTCTCGGAAGAGAAGGCGGATGTCCCTGATTTGAGCTTTGATTCATTTGCATGCCAGAGCGGAGTTGAAATCGGAAGGACAGGGGCTGGAGCGCTGCCGAAGGTGAAATTCGAATGGGCGTGGAGGGAAATACCTGAAAACCAGTGCGATGCGTCGAATCCCGATTATGTTTACTGCGATGCCGCGCAGTTCACAATCGAATTGAACAAGAAGCTCCACAGGCTCTATGAATTCCTGCAGGCAAATAATTTCAACCTGGGGTGCCCATCGGTTAGCACCACGCAAAATTTGCAGCAGTCGCTTTCGCAAGAGACCGAAAGCGCGCAGGTGCTGCAAGGACAGGCGGGCCTTTTGGAAGTGAAAACAGTTTATTTCCAAGGAAATATCACGAGCACAATAAAGGCAAGAAATGCAACGGATTCGGAGCAGGATATTGTCGCGACCGCGGTAATCACAAACCTCTCGGGCTTTGAGCAAACATGCATCGCGGAAATATTGGGCGTCCCGGCAGGCGGGGAAAAGATGGGCGCTTGCGAAACCCCGATAAGTGAAGATGGGATATACAGCACGGTGATAAGCGCAGAAAGCGAGACCGCAGGAGAAAATATTTCCATGGAAACCATAACAACGGGAATTTATGCCGGCACAATCGCAACCGCAGAAGAGCAGATGAACAGGTGCGACCTTAAGGCAACGCAGGTTCACTACCAGGTGCCGCAGATACTAAGGTTTGTTGAGGGGAAAAGCAGCATCACATGGACTAGCGCGGTCCCGAACAAGGAGGCACTTGCAAATATGCTGGTATTCGACGCTTACCTGATGAGGGACAATTACCCGAAGGAATTTTTCAGGGATTTTTCTGAAACCTACACAAACAACGCGTTCGCGGACACGGAATCATATTTCACAAGCATCGGGAGCGGCTATGGTTTCAACAGGCTATTGCAGAACGGAAATTTCAGCCTTGGAGGCAAGTATTCGGCAACAGAAGGCATTCCATCTGCCGGACGGTATGGCGTTGAGCTTGCTGTGCAATTTAGCGGGAATGACTGGAAGTTCTTTGATTCGCAGGGCAGGCCGCTTGCGAATGTGAAGGCGATTGTTTACAGGAAAAGCGACCCATCGCCCAATTCCCCGTTCTACTCGCTGCCGATTGACGGGTTTGTAGGGCTTGTTGGCAACACTTATAGGAGAACGAATTACGGAACAGCGTTCAGCAATGATTCGGAGCCGGTACAGATAAGCCTTGGAAATCAGCCTGTGAAAACATACCCAAGCGAAGGCGGCAGCGCTGCAATTGCTGCGGATGTGAAGTTAGAGGAAGGGATATACGGCCTCAACACCGCGCCTGGAACTGGCGGCATGATACTGAGCGCGGAAAGCATTCCTGGAAAAAAAGCAGGCATAGTGCTCCAGCCTTCGCATGCGACTCCGGTTCTCATGAAGGTTTCAAGGGGCGAACTCGCATCTGAAAAATTCTCTGCCTCATACACGCTCTCCGAGAATGCGAATGCCATAAATGTTGGCAGCACCCTCTCGCGCTGGGACGGGGCGGGAGCGTGCCTTGATTTTACCGGCATTCCGGTTACGGACGCATTCTACCAAAAGCCGGACAGGAAAGGCTTGGAGACGGACAATAGCCTTGATTGGGAATCGAGCTATGCGGTGGACTGGCCGCGCGCTGACAGGAAGGGCGATGTTTACCTGAGAACGATTTTTTACACGGCTCCGGGAACAAGCATGGCCCTAAAGGCATCCCAAGGGATGAGTGCGCAGTTTTATACGCCCGACCAGTCAGGAAGCAGCGTTGTGCTTGGTGGAATTTCAGGAATGGAGCGCAACAATTCGGTTGAGGATAGCGGAAAAATCGCAAGCATTGAGGACGCATTCAGGATGGTTGAAAATAGGCAGGCGTGCATAACAAACACAGGAAGCTCCTCAAAAATCTGGTGGAACCCGCAGGCGGTTTACACGGCCTCCGGAAGCCAAAGAAACATATCGGAAGAAGTGAACAAGCTGCAGGCCGGCTCAACTTGCATCGGGTGAATTTTGCGTGAAAACCATGCAATAAAATTGCACGGATTAAAAGGCAGATAAAGGGTTTTTTGGCGAATCGGAGCCACGATAAAAGGTTTTTTAACAACAAAAACATTACTATTGCTTGGTTATATGGAGTTCCTTGACAATATCAGGGATTCCCTTGTTTCGATGTGGGAATCGCAAGATCGCGCTAAACTGCTTGCGGGCGCTGGCTTAATTGCAATCGTGGTTCTCGGGCTCGTTTTTCTGTCAATTTCAGGGCTTTCAGCTGGGCAGCTTACTGTTGTTACAAAAAACTCAAGTGGCGAAGCGCTCTGGAAAACAAGCGTGAAACTCTCCGGGCTTGAGGGCGATTTTTCAGGGACAACTGACCGGAGCGGAACCATTGTTTTTAGCGGCGTCCCCGCAGGAAAAAAATTCACAATCGAGGCGTTTGGAACAGGATTTGAAACAAGCAAAACTGATTTTATATTAACAAAATCCGCAGAAGAAACGCAAATCACGCTCAAAGCCGAGCAGGAAAATGCTCCCGCGCTCAAAGTAATAACATTTGCTGGCCCTGACGGAGTGAAGCTTGATAAAAAGCTCATTACGGTTGAACTGAGCTGCTCATCTGGGCTCACTGTGAACAATTCGGTGCAGCAAGTTTCGAATGGACGGCTTGAAGTAGAAGCGCCATCAGGATGCGGAGTTCTTAGCGCAACAATATCGGCAGCAGGGTTTGAAACGGACACTTTCAATCTCAATGAATCAAGCGTAATTCGGCTGCAGGCGCTGCAAACAGAACAGGGCAGGGCAATTGTTGTTGTAAAAGATGCTGCAGGAAGATTCCTTGACAATATTGAAGTTTCAATACTTGATTCGCGCGGCATTCCAACAGGCGAAGTGGAAATAACATCTTTTGGAGAAGCGAGCTTTTCACTTGATTCTGGAAAATACATAGCGCGCGCATATGATTCAACGCTCGCATACGCATCCGCGCAAACCGAATTTTCAATTGCAGCAAAAAGCGAGGCTAGGGCGGCAATCACGCTTGAAGAGAAGCCACTTGCAACCATCACAGCAAAAGTAATCGACAAATCAAGCAAAGCTGAAGTGAAAAATGCCACAGTGGTGCTAGAGTCGCCTGATGGCGCAAAAATTTCACGGGAATTTAACGGCGGAAATGTTTCACTCGCCCTCTCAAAGATTGGAATTTACAAGCTTAGCGCAAGCGCAGACGGATACGCTCGCAGCAATGAGATTTCAGTGAATTCAGCGAGCATACCCTCGCAAGGCTACACGCTTGAAATAGCAAAGTGCATGCCGGCAACGTGCGGGATACTTACGGTGAGCGTACGTGATGAGGACAACGAGCCTGTTGCAAATGCGCGTGTCGCTATTGTCAATTTGGATACTGGGTTTTTTGCGGAAGAATACGGCCTCAAATACACTGATATCAACGGAGCAGCGAAATTCTCCGGAGTGAAGACAGGAAAGTACAATGCGATTGTGCAAAAATATCCTGCAGAAGGGTCATCAGAACCGTTTGATGCGGTCACTGGAACCGATGCGAGGGTTAAGGCGCAGCTCACAATAGGCGAAGGGACAATTGAGGTTCTGGCATTGGATCCTGATGGCAAGCCAGTTGCATTCGGCTTTGCAGAGTTCAGAAGCGAAGGGCGCGAGAGGCTTGGGAAGCTGCCACTGAACTCGCAGGGAAAGGCGGCATTCACGACAAAGGCGGACAAGAAGGTGTTTGTCACTCTGAGCGCGGATGGGTACACCAATTACACTTCCGGCGGCACGCAGGTTTATCCGGGAAAAATTGTTTCAATAAATGCGGAGCTGCGCAGGGAAATATTGGGGGATGGCCCTGGGATTGAATTCATTGGGCTTTTTGATGAATCGGGAAGGGCGGCAGGTGCGATTTTTTCGGGAAACGCATACAGCGCAAGGTTCATTGTATCGGTTCCGGAGAATTCGGCAGATGAGCTAGAGCAGCTTGGTGTTTTCATCCGCACAGGGGAAGATTCAATCGTCGAAAAGGACCCAATTTACATAAATTCGGTTGACGCGCCGCGCGCATCTGTTCTCAAGGGCTCCACATATAGCGAGCCAAAGGGCACAGAGGAGGACGAGGCACACATCACAAATGGCGAGGCAAAATGGGCGTCAATTGTCTGGGACAGATCAGAGATACGGCAGGGGCTTTATGAGGCGGCTGTGGAAATAAAGGCACGGGAGTCGGCAACACCTGGAGCTTCAATGCCGATTTTTTACAGGGCATATGGCGTGAAGGAGGATGGCAGTGTCGTGAGAGACCCGATAGATACGGAGCTTGGCACGGGTGAAGAAACTTCTGCAAAACATGCGCTTTACGCAAAATCGTATGAAAAGGAATATGCGGAAGGCGCGATAGAGGAGTGCGATGAGGATTTCTGCTATAGCCAAAGGATTATTGACACGAAAAATGACCTCTATTTAACGCCCCCGTACCAGCTGCGGATTTTCGGGAATTACACAATGGAATTCTCAATCACGAATAACTCAAGGAGCGTGCACGACAGCTCCAACATCCGCATAAAGAATTCGGTGGACGGGACAATTTTGGGAAAAAGCCTGCGCATAATCTCATACAATATCACAAATGCGGCATCGCAGCAGTTCTCATCCTCAACGCCGGCCTTTGAAATAAGCCCAATAGCCCTCGGGGATTTCCGCGAGAACAAGGAAATCCGCGCAAAGCTCATGCTAAAGCCGGAAGTTCTTGGCCTTTCCGCGCTTGATATCAGGATTGTTTCTGACAGGGAGCAGGTTTTCACAAGGCAGGTTCAGGTGAATGTGGTGAATGAAAAGGACCTCAATGTTTCGGTAAGGCCCCTGACAATGCCCGCGTTCACGCAGTTTGACCTGAATGTGGAGGCGAGATTTTTCAGCACAGAGGCTGATTTTGATGAGGTGGAGGGCGCGTTCGTGCGAGTTGAGAGGGCCACACCTGACCGGCAGAAGAGCACATTCACTTCAATAACGGATGGCGAAGGGAAGGCGCGCATAAGAATTCCTGCCTCGCCCCCAGGAACAAGAATAAAGGTTCGGGTTGAGAAGGACGGATTTGCAGGAAAGGAGCATTCGTTTGAAATAAGCAAAAGCGTGGTTTCATTCAATCCAGCATCCATTAAATCAAGCCTTGACCTTACCACAAACACAGAGCAGAGGGTTGCTCTTGAGGCCACAAACCTTGTCCCGATTGAGCTGACGGTTTCTGAAATGAGATTTGCCGGGGATTTTAAGGGCCTTCTTGACAGCTCGCGCATGAACAACTGGCTTGACCAGTATGTTGGCAAATCCACACTTGCGCACGGGTCAACTGCGCAGTTCACATTGCTAAGCGCGATAAGCGATGACGCAAAGCAGATAAGCGAGATTCGAAAACTGAATGCAAGGCTTGTATTCGAAGTCTCGACAAAAGATGGTGGCATTAAATGGCCCATGGAAGTTCCCGCACAGATTGCAATAAGCCTAGCAGAGCCGCCCAAAAATCCGGGCTGCATCGAGGTCGGCCTTAAGGAGTGGAAAGATGCAACGCTTGGGGGAAAGGCGGAGATTGAATTTTACATAAAGAACGGCTGCGTGGGCCAGAATGGAAAGCCACTTGATTTGAGAAGCCTCAAGGCCAAGATTGCATGGAAAAGCAACAAGTACGGAAATGTAGAGCTGCATGTGACGGACCATGAAAACGCTCAGGAGGCGAGCGAGGCTCTCTCCGAGGGGGATTACAGCACGCTGTTTGAATCAGTTCCCGGAGGGAAGGAATACACGGCAATACTCGTGTTCACGCCAAAGGGCGGGACAATAGGAAAGAAGGCCGAGTTCTCAGTGCTAGTTGATGCGGCGCAGAATGCTGTGGATGGCGAGCAGCTTGTTGGCGCCTCAAACCAGATTGCGGCGCAAATAGATATCATAGATTTGAGCCAGTGCGTCAAATACACTCCAGAACCTGAATCAGGAGTGAGGCTTGAAGAGACCCAGAGCGATGCCAAGCTTGACATTGATGCAAGCGCGTGCGGCAATGTGAACATTGATTTCTGGCTCTGCAAGGACGACAAGGACTGCTCCGGAGGCGCTGAGGGCGGGATAACCGTAAGCCCAGAACAGTTCACGCTAACGCCGCAGTCAGCCAAAAAGAGCGTTGTGGTTTCACGCCAGCAAATACCTGGGCTCTATGGCATAGGCGTGTTTGTGAGAACCCCCGGGAGCAATTACAGGCAAATCAATACTGTGGATGTTCTTGCAAAGCCCACAAAAGAGGATGCCTTCGAGCTCTTCAAGTACGAGTTTTCAGCGGTTGGGAAAGGGTCGCAGGACTCGACTGAGCTCACAAACAGGTTCTTTGTGGAGGACATCGGGGTTGACGCCAGCATCTGCGACTGGGGCGATGCAACTGAGAAGGGATGGTTTGACTGGAAGTTTGCGGGGATTGGGGCGATTGTTGGGGCGATTAAGGGGATGCAGCCGGCGATGGCGGCTGCCAAGGAAGCTGCAAAAACACTCTCAACCCAGACATCAAATACGCTAAAGGCCGCGCAGAGTGCGCAGGACGCCTCAAGCGCGTCCAATGCCGCTTCCACAAGCACTGCAGAGGCACTCTGCTCGAAAGTGAAATCGGCACAGGCTGCTGTTGCATCCGCACAGGCGGCGTGCTCCGGAAGCAGCGCCGCAGCAGCTGTTGGCGGGGCAAACACTGCAATGACATCCGCGAACACAGCGTGCGAAAAAGCCAAAGAGCAGGTAAGGTCCGCAGGGCTTTTGGACACTGTGATTAGAACTGCACTAAGGGTGATTGGCATACCTTTCAGCGGTAACACTTCCGCAGTGGCAGGGGCAACACAAAACGCCCAGAAACAGGGTTCCAACATAGCGCTCACGCAATCTGACCTGTCTGCAATACAGGGAAACATCACTACTGCAAACAGCGAACTCGGGGTTGCACACGCGGCGATTTCAGATGACTGTTCTAATGTTTACACCTCAGGAATTTGCCTTGCATGCAACGCCGCACTTGGAACCGCGGATTCACAGGTCGCAGCGGCAAATGGGGCAGCAAGCTCATACTCGGGCGGGCAACTGCCAAAATCGGCAACCGACACCGCCAGCACAGCATCAGCAGGACAGGCAACACAGCAGGCCGCGACATCGACATGGTCAAAAATGCTCCACCCGTTGAGGACAATGACATCCTCATTTGGCCCAAGTGGCATAATGGCTGCATACACTGTTGGGGGCTTTATGGTAGGCGGGCTTTTAGGAGGGCTCTTTGGCACCGACCCGTGCGCGCAGCACACAACGGCTAACCTTCCTGATTATCGGATAAACCTCCTTGATGATGTGAGGGGAATCGAATCCGGCAGCGGCAAATTCGGCTACGCATTCGGCATTGATTCGGCAAAAATCATCGGCACATGGGAAAAGCAGCGCATAGGGCTTGTTGCAACAAACAGCGGTGTTAGCAGCGCAAAGCCAGTATATGACACCGTCACATTGAGCGTGGCACAGCACCTGCACACAAACCCAACCAAAATCGATGCCGGCAACAAGGACTTCGGGCCTTTTAAGGTCCCTGACCAGCAGAAAATAAATGTAGATGCGAAGCTGCACCTCAAATTCAAGACGCAGGATGTCGAAGAGCAGATTCCAGAGCTTGACTTTGACACTGTCTCGTGCGTTGCCGGAAATAAGATTGGAAGAACAGGCAATGGGGCGCTGCCAAGAATTAAGCTTGACTGGGGATTTGGCGAGGGAGGCATTGGCAATGAAACCTGCCTTGAGAGCAACCAAAAGGGCGTTTACTGCGACGCAACGCAGTTTTCAATAACACTTAGCAAGAGGCTCAACTCGCTGCGGGAATTCTTCAGCGCAAACCAGAACCTCAGATGCCCTGCAAATCCGCTGAGCGGGCAGTTTGGCGCCATTCACACGGATTTGAATGCGCAACAAAGCCTCGCCCTCTCAACTAGCTGCTACATAAGCGACTGGTCAGGATACACTGATGGAGAACCCACCATTCAAGCGCTCATTGAGGCGAACAAGAACACGATTGTCTGGACAAATGAAATACCAAATGCCGGGGCGTTCATGGATACGGTGCATTTCAACGCTCTCCTCATCAAGGACGGCTATAGCGACGATTTCAAGGGCGATTTCGCGCACCACTATTCAACAGAGAGATTCTTCGACACCCCAGACTGGTTTGCAGCCCTTGCAAAGGACAGCACAGGAAGGGATTATGGGGTTGGCAGGCTCTTTGAGCAGAACATGATAAAGTTCACGAACAGGTTCTTTGATTCCGCTCAGCTATCAAGCGCGGGAGTTCACGAGGTGCTAATAAGCATAAGAGGGGACAACGGAAAATTCACTTTCTTCAACGCAGACGGCACAGCGAATGCTGGCATTAATGTTGAATTCTACCTAATACAAGAGCCAAGCCCAAATTCGGCATTCTATTCAATTCCATTTGACGGGCTTGTGGGACTTGAGGGCGATTCATTCAACAGGCAGGGATACGGGACAAGCTTTATCAACAGCGAAACAGGGAAATTGATAGCAATCAACAATGAAGCCGAGCCTGCAAAAACCTACAACGATGGCGGGAGCAACCCCGTAACATTTGTGAATTCGCATCTTGAGAAAAGCTTTTACGGTCTGAACGCATCCCCCTCGCAGCGCGGGAACTTGCTCAGTATTGAAAAGACGGCTGCAGGCGAGGCGGATTTGAGGTTTGCCCCGTCCAAGGCGACGCCTGTGACCCTGAAGGTTAATGCTGGCAGCATTTCAGCGGAAAATCTCGCCGCGTTCTATAGGATTACGGCAACAGAAGCCCCAGTGGATTCCGGGCAGACGGCGACATATTGGGATGGTGCGGGAGCCTGCCTTGACAATACCGGAACTCTCATTACAGAATCATTTGACACCCGCCCTGACAGGGCTGCGCAGCCACGCGACCCTGTGCTCAACTGGCAGAGCGCGTACGGAGTTGACTTCGGGCCGGTAAATTACACGGGGGAGGTATACATCAGGACGATTTTCTACACAAATCCCCTTGAGCAGTTCGCGATTGCCTCGGAGTTGCCTGCCGAGAAAATGCAGTTCATAACGCCTGATTCAAAGGGATCAAAGGTCGCGTTGGGCGGAGTTAGCGGCGAGCAATTCAACAACCCGCTTGGAGGAACTTCAGGGACAGTTGGCAGCATAAGCGATGTGTTCGGGCTTGTGCAAAATGAAAAGGTGTGTGTTGTGGATTCGGGCAGGAACGCGCAGTTTTTCTGGAACCCGAAAAGCATTTATGAGATGGGCGAGGAAAAAAGCATTTCAAATCTTTCCAATTCCCTTGTTGCCGGGCAGACATGCATCGGGCTGGGTGATTGAATGGAACAGATTGGCGCACTTGTGTTATTGGGTGTTTTCGAGATTTTCAACGACTTCAATCTCATCATAAAAATTTTTGTGCTAATGACTCTTGCAAGCTGGGTTAGAAACCATCTGGGCGATAGCCCTCTTAGTTGGATACTTATCGGGGGCCTTGGGTATTTCATACTCTTTGATGGCTGGGCGATTTTCGGGCCGATTTATCTTCTCTACATGCTCCTCGGGTTCGGGGTGAGTTCGGTAATTATTGACTTCTTCTTTGTAGGCGGCGGAAGCCCTCCTGCGCCTGAGGAGGGAATGGAGTCTCCCGTGAGCAGCGGAGTTGACATAATGAAGAGGATGCACGAGGCGCATGCCGCGCACCATGGAATGAGGAGGGGCGGCTGATGAACCAGAAAGGCCACATAATCCTGATAATCATAGCCGCATTCATAGTTCTTGCGATAATTCCAGTGGTAATAACAAGCGTATTCTGGCCGGCAAAAATTTTGATGCAGATAATAATGATTTTCACGCTCTACACTACAGTGCGCGGTTTTCTGGGCTCTGGAACGCCAACCCTTGTGATTTCTGCAATCCTGATTTATTTCATGGTTTTCAAGTATTTTGAGATTTTCCTCTCGCTCTACATTCTCCAGCTCCTTTTGGGCCTTCAGTTCCTTTCCGTCATTATATGGGGTTTAGGCACCACCATGAGGAAAGGTTAAGGATTTATTATGCGGCAGACAATAGTATTTGGGAAATGGGGCTGAAAAAATGGCATACCCTTTTGGAGACGTACTTGGCAGCGTTTACATAGTCGGCGTGCTCTTCATCTTTATCTGGATTTTTGGCTGGACCAAGGAAAACTTAGGGTCAGCTAAGCTTGCAATACTTTTTGCCATAATTGTCGTATATCTCACATTTTTCAGCTATGATTTTTTGTTCTGGGTTCTGCTGGCGTTCTTCCTGCTCCAGACGCTTGGAAAGGAATTCATTTCGCAAATAAACCCATTTGGCGGGGACCAGCTGAGGTGACTTTTAAATGAATGCTGAAGGTTTAGTTGCGAAGCCAGCCCTGCTGAAAGCAGTGCACCTTGCCAGCCGAACATTGCTGACCGAAGGCCACCGCCCCCTTCCGATGGGCTTGTCGGACGGAGGTGCCCGCTGATGGACACATTCAATTTTCTCCTGACGACAATGCTGATGATGCTTGCAATACAGCTTCACGAACCCTTCATCGCGCTTGGAATTCTTGTAATAAACATTCTAACTTCCAAGGATCTCTCAACCATAATCGCGTTCATAGCGGTTTCAGCGGGGCTCTTTCTCATAATAGGCGGTGGGTGGGATGATAGCTGGTGGCTTGTTGCGATATTTGGAATCATTGTAATTGCGATTGTAAGCGGCTCAAAGTCCGCGCCAGCGCAGCCTGACATGGGGCTTGGGGGCTATGGGGACCTGCTTGGCGGAATGGGCGGCGCAGGTGGGTATTAGTGCAGCTTGTTTTGCTGATTGTGTTTTTGCTTGCGATAATTTTTCTTGTGCAGGCAAAGATTGTCTGGCTAGCCGGCATTGTTTTTTTGCTTCTTTTGCTTGACCTATTTGGCGGCGTGGTTTCAAAATTCTTTGGCTTTGTTGGCGCTGCGGCAGAGGCAACAGGTGAAATCGTTGCAGAGGAAGCAGGGGAAGTTGAGGCTGCAAAAACCAAGTATCCTCATGGCAAGAAGTTTATTGACGAGGGACTTGGAAGGATAGGAAAAGAGCTTGGGAAGAAGGAGAAGGAGCGTGATGAAAAGAAGAAAATGAAGAGCAAACTAAATGTGGCAAATGCTGTTGGAGCAATTGACAATTTCATGATGGGATTTGGGAAGCTGTTTAAGAAATAAGAGAAGTTAAGAAATAAAAAAAGGAATTTGTGCGTGCGGTTATTTCTTCTGCAATTCAAGCAGCGTTTTCCTGTTGGTTTCAAGTATTTTCTGCAGCAGGCCCTGAATCGCAATTGTATTCGCTTTTGTTTGAGCAACTTCTCTTTCGAGGGCAGATATGCGCAAATCAAGCGCCGAAAGCTTTGCAATTTCCTCGCCTGAAAGCCTTGGCGTGGAATCAAGTTTTTCATGCAGCGCGGAAATGTCATTATGCATCTCCTCCATCTTGCCGGTGTGCTGGTCTAGAACTGTGTGGGTGGTTGTGTGATTTGCAAGCTGCTCTTCGCCAGAATCTTCTATCTGGTCTTTAAGGTCAGTATCTGCATCTTCCTCTTCTCCCGCGTATTCTGAATCATCGCCTTCTGAGAGCTCTTCATTAGCACCCTGCTCCGGATCTTGTTCACTCTCTTGTGAAGCGCCCTGCGCAGCAGAAGCGGGAGATTGCCCGAGCCCTTTTGCATCGCGTATTATTTGTAAAATTTCAGGGTCGCTTAGGCCAATGCCCTGCAGGGTCGCTTTTATAGTGGCATCATCAACGCCTGTTGAAACCATCCTTTTTACGGTCTGCAAAACCACATCAGTTGAAACCATTTCAAACACCGTTTTCCTTTGCGAGCCAATCCTTGCCTATTCTGCATATTAGGGATTAACCGATATTTAAATTCTCGGTAGCGAAGGAGCAGATGGCCTTATTGTAAAGTCAGGCCTACCGAGCCCGAGCGAGGTAGTCCGCTCCCTCCCGACGAGCAGGTCGGGGCGCATAACGTATATATAGGAATTATGCCCAATACTTTGAAATGAACCTTTTCAGGATAGGCAATGGCCCTTGGGAGAAGCTTTTTTCAGGGGTTTTTCAAGAGCACGATATTGAGCTATATTCTAACCCTGACAGGATTTTGCTTGTTCTTATTTACGAAAAAAAGCTCGATGTTTTGGAAGGGGCAATAGCCGAAGTTTACAAGGTTTTCCACGCAAAAGGGGAAGTCGAGGCTTTTACAGAAACGCTCCCCCGCGAGGCGCTGATAATTACAAAGCATGATGAGCGGAGCACAATGAAATTCCTGCTCCTTGGAAGCAAGCCAAATTATGTAAGATGGATTGAGGCCGAATTCATTGAAGAGGTAGATGCCATGGTAAAGAGGCTTTCAACATCCTCTGCAATGATGAAGGACGTTTCAAAAGCGTATGAGCTCACACTTAGCGAAATTGGAGAGTCCGAGCAGGAAGTGCAGACTGCATTCTTTGCCCAGCCAATGCTTGTCCCGATACTTACAACGGCCTCGCACGGAAGCGTCTTCCAAGAGCCTCAGATAAAGCCAATCACAAAGGGCGAGATAATGCTTGGAATCACGCGCGACCGCAGCAGGGTAATAGAGCCGCTTGCGCTTTTTACAAAAACGATAATAACCGATGGGGAGGAAAAGGACAGGAACAGGGCGCTGCAGGTAATCGGGGAGAGCGCGCTTCTTTCAAACGTTCCTGCGGTTTTTGTGGATTTTAACAGGAAATTTATAGGCATCGGAGAGGCAAATAAGAATGCTGGCGAGCTGCAGAAGTATGATGTCAATGTTGATGCGCTTGGTTTTCCTGCAAGGGTTCTAAAATCGCGCGAGAGCATCCGAATTGACCTGAACCTGCTCAACACCGAAGGGACAGCTGAGCTTTTTGGGGTTGGAGAAAAGGATTTTCCGAGAATTCTTAGAATGGCTCTGGACGCTGGCCCGGTTGCCACCATGAATGAGCTGGTTGAGAGGGTTTCGAATACCGCGCAGACAGAGGAATTCAGCGAATTTAAAATCCGCAAGGCCGCGAGAATACTAAAGCTTATGGACGTCATTTATCCTAATCTTTTCGGCGGGCAAAATGATATTGAGGACATGGCAAAGCAGGGGCTTGCAAACATCGCAAGGGCATCGCTTCTGGAGTTCGAGGCAATGGACCAGCGCGCATCGCTTCTTCTTTTCCACTCCGTAATGAGAGGAATTTATGAGTACGCAAAGAAGAAGGGAAAATCCTCGGAAGTCCGGCTCATGGTGATAATTCCGCACGTGCACTACCTTAAGGGAAAGGGCAGGCAGCAGATTGATGTTGATGATATCGCATCGATTCTAAAGGACCTGCAAGGATTCGGGGTTTCATTTGCGATTGCGGCAGACAGCCTCATTGATGTGAATCAGGAGATAAAGAATGTCGCAAACGCCAAGCTAAATGTCGTGAGCGAAAACGATCTGGGTGTGCAGCTAATCAACAGGAAGGCATACAGGGTGCTTGTGCGGCCAACGCTTAGCAGGCAGACGATTTGAAAATTTTATAAATAGGCACTGGATTATTTCTTGCTTCTTGCAGCTCTCGCGCCCGATAGCTCCTGCACATCCTTAAGCGTTGCAAACTCAAGCGGATTGATTGAATTTATCACATATTTCATTTCACTGACATCCTCTGCCTTTGCGTAGGTCTCTTTTATGTTTCCGATTTCGGATTCGAGCGCCGCGAGCTTTTCCTGGATTTCACTTAGCTGCGTTGAAATGCCCGCCATTCCCCTTTCAAAGGAGGATGCATCCATTGAGGAGCCCTGCGCCCGCCCTTCCTGCATATCCTTTAGCTTCTTGTTGAGGACTAGCAGGTTGCGCCCAAGGATTTTCTCGTTGCGCACGAGGTATTTGATTTTTTGCGAAATTAGCATGATGCTGCTATTAAGCGCAGTGATATCGCCGTTGATTTTGGAGAAAATGCCCTGCGCGGGACCTGAAATCTTGCGATCCTGCCCCTGCTGTGGCTGATCTTGCGGCATGTGCCTTTGGTGCGGCGGCATAAATAAAACCCGGTGCTAATAAAACACTTTATTGATAGAATATGCATATGGCCGCTAATAAGCTTTACGGGGCGCTCCTTGACTGCGATTATGAAATAGGGGAAAAGGGAGAGGCGCAGATTAAGATTTATTTGAGCACGGAAAAGGGAATTGTAAAGTTAACGGACAGGGATTTCCGGCCCTTCTTTTATGTTATATGCAAAAACCCGCAAAGCGCCATTAAAGCGCTTGAGGAATATGATTTTGGGGAAAATGTAAAAGTTCTCAGGGCGCAGGAGGCGCAAATCCAAAACACCCAGAATGCGGTAAAGGTTTTTTTCAAAAATCCGCAGGACCTTGTGAAGGCGCGCGATAAAATTGAGGAAGTTGAAGGCATAATTGAAAAGCGCGAATTTGATATCCCTTTTGCAAGCCGCTATTTAATCGATAAGGACCTGCGCCCAATGACAGGAATTGAAATTTTGGAGGAAAATGGCGAGATAAAAGAGATGAAACATGCGGAAGTCGCGCATGATTTTCGCATCACGGCGCTCGACTTGGAAACTTATTCTCCGGGAAGATTTTCAGACCCAAAAAAAGACCCCATACTCATGTGCGTTCTTGCAGGGACGAATGGCTCTAAAGTTTACACGTGGAAAAATGCGGGGAAAGAAAATGCGGTTGTTCTTAAGGATGAGAAGGAGATGCTTGAACTCGTGCTCAAGGATTTGCGCGCATTCGCCCCGGATATTCTTGTCACTTACAACGGCGATAGCTTTGATTTGCCATACATCAAGGAGAGGTGCGAGAGGCTTAAGGTGAAATGCGATTTTGGGCTCGGAGGAATAAATGTTCGAAAAAACGGGATGTACAATGAGGCATCGCTTAAGGGAACGCAGCACCTTGATGCATACCAGCTCATAAAATTCATGGCGCGCATAAGCGCTGTGAGCCTTCTCAAATTTGACCTTGAAAATGTTTCAGAAAAGCTTTTCGGGATTCCAAAGGACAAGGTTGCCGCCTCGAAAATAAATGAGCTCTGGGACATTGGCGAACTTGATGCGGTGATAAAATATAACCGCGAAGATGGCGAAGTTACTCTGCGGCTTGCGCGCGAATTCCTCGCGTTGCAGCTGCAGCTGTGCTCAATGCTTCACTGGACCCTTTCAGAAACCTCGCGCTCGAGCTCATCACAGATGGTTGAGCAGCTTCTCATTGTGAAAAGCCAGCGGATTGGAAATATCATACCCAACAGGCCAAATGAGGGTGAAGTGAGCAGGCGCTCGCTGCAAACTTATGAGGGCGGGTTTGTAAAAGAGCCGCTTGCGGGCCTTCATGAAGACATTGCGGTGCTGGACTTCCGCTCCCTTCACCCGTCGATTATGATTTCACATAACATCAGCCCGGATACTTTCAAGTGCGAGCACGAAGAGTGCAGGCACGGAAAAAATGTCTCGCCGGATAAAGACTGGTTTTGCGAAAAAAGGAAAGGATTTCTTACTGGAATTCTTGAAGAAATTCTTGCGGACCGCACGCAGCTAAAGAGGCGCGCAAAGCAGATGGATAAATCCAATCCTGAATATAAGATGCTCAATGCGCGCCAGCACGCGCTCAAAATACTTCTGAATTCACATTATGGGTACCTTGGGTACCCGCGCTCGCGATGGTATTCGCGAGAAGCCGCGCGCGCGATTACGGCATGGAGCAGGCACTATATCCAGGAAGTCTCGCACAAGGCCGAGTCGGATGGGTATGTTGTGCTCTACAACGACACAGATTCGTGCTTTTTGAAAATTCCCAAAGGCAAAAACGCCGAGGATGTAAAGGCATTCATGCAGAAAACGAATTCGGAACTCCCTGAATCAATGGAGCTTGAACTTGACGGGGTGTACAAGCGCGGAATTTTTGTAACCAAAAAAGAAGGAGGAGCCGCGAAAAAGAAATATGCGCTCATAGATTACAGCGGAAACCTCAAGATTGTGGGCTTTGAGTATGTGCGCCGCGACTGGGCAATACTTGCAAAGGAAACGCAGAAAGGGGTAATAGAGGCCGTGCTAAAGGATGGTGATACTGCCAAGGCAATTGCGATTGCAAAAGAAACCATCCGTAGGCTCAAGGAAGGGAAAGTGCCAAAGCGCGAACTCGTGATTATGAAGCAGCTCAAAAGAAAGCCGGATAATTATGATTCTCCAGGGCCGCAAGTTGCGGCTGCTCTGAAGGCCATGAAGCGCGGAAAAGACATTGATGTTGGGAGCATCATAAGTTATGTGATAACTAAGGGAAAAAGCGGAACAAAGAAGATTTCGGAAAAAGCCGAATCCGAAGAATATGTGCAGGAGGGGGATTATGATGCGGATTACTATATCGAGCACCAGATACTTCCCGCAGTGGCGCTCATAATGCAAGAGCTTGGGTATTCAAAAGAGGATTTGATGCATGGCGGGAAGCAGAAGACACTATTTGGGGCGTGGTGAAATTCAGCACAGATTAGATTAGCAGTTAACAATATTTCATAATTAAATTGAACCACTTCCTGAACGAATCCGCAATATTTTTGTTTTCTATCAAAAATGCCGCAGGGTATTTCTCTTCCCATGAGACAATTGCGACCTTATCGCCAAAAACCTGCACAACAGCCTTTGAATCAAAGCCTTTTGGAAGTGTTTTCCCGCTCACGAGCAAATCTTTTTTGCGGTTTTCCATTGCCTGCTCGGTGTCCCATAGGCACACCCACTTCATTTTTTTCTTGAGGCGCTCGCGCTCAAAACTCGGCAAATAATATTTCAATTCTGAGAAAATGTGCCCTTTCGCACCAAGAACAAGAACGTCCCCGCTCTCTTTTAGCATCAGAGAGTAAATGCTCTTGAGGCCCTCCTTGCCACGGTAAACCGAACCGGAAATTTCCTCTCTTTTTTGCCCCTGAAGTTTATTTAGTTCTGGAAGCAGCTCTTCAACAGTTTCCTTCTGCTCCTCGATATAATCCAAAAGTTTTTCTGGGGCAACTGCCTGGAAATATTTTTTGTAATCCTTAACCACAAATCCGGCAAGCCCTTTCCTTTGCAGAGATTCAAGGGCATCATAAACTCTTGAGCGGTGAAGCTCGGATTCTTTCACAAGTGCCTGCGCAGGGGCTGTTCCTAGACGGAGCAGGCAAGTGTAGACAATGGATTCGTTTCTTGTAAGGCCGATTTTTTCCAGCTTTTGAGTGTCCATACATGCAAAGGCTTGCGAATGATTTAAGTGAATATGGTTCTCCTTTCAAGGAGGACAAGCAATTATTACGAAGCTGCGCGCCATTGTATACAAAACGGAAGGTGAATGAATGGAAGCTAGCAGCCTGATAATTGAGCGCGGTATGAGTTACCCGATAAGTGGCAAAGTCCTTGAGCGGTACATGAGAACGGAAAAAACTACAAGGGAAAATGCCCGGGAACATGAAAGGGAAGTCAGAAGGTACATGATTTTAAGAGCGCTCTACCCAAGCGCGAGATTTCCCCTTGCAAATGGCCCGGTAGATGAGTTGTGGCATACTTTCCTGCTTTTTACAAAAGAGTATTCGGCCTTTTGCTCGGTGGTTGCGGACGGCTTTATCCACCACAACCCAGGGCCGGCAAGCCCGACACCGGAGCAGATTAAGGAAGCGAAAAAGGACTTTGCGGATTTTGTTGAAAAATATAATGCAGTTTTCCACGAGGCGCCACCCTCTGAACTCTGGCCTGCGATTGGAGAGCCGGGAGTTGTGTGGTCGTGCTAGATTAAAATAGACCGTGACTTCAACATAACTAGTTTGGGTTTGCGCTTTGCCCACACTAATTTAAACCGTTCCAAATCCAATTCCTAAAGTGCATTTTAATGGATAAGGAAAAAATCGCAAACTACAAAAAGGCAGGCGAAATAACCGCGGAAGTTCAGGAGCTTGCGGCAAAAAAGCTCAAAGTGGGCGCGAACCTTTTTGAATTCGCAGAGGAAATTGAGGGCGCGATAAAAAAGAAGGGCGGATTTCCCGCGTTCCCGATAAATCTTTCACGAAACCATGTTGCGGCGCATTATACTCCGGCGTTTGAATCCAAAGACGAGGTAGCGCAGGAAGATGTGATAAAGGTTGATATTGGGGTTCATGTTGAGGGATTCATTGCTGATTCCGCGCGCACAATTGATTTTTCAGGGAAACACACAAAAATGGTGAAAGCCGCGCAAGCAGCACTTGAAAAAGCGGTTTCGCTTGTAAAAGAGGGTCTTGTGATTGGAGAAATGGGGCAGGCAGTTGAGGATACAATTAAGGCCGCCGGTTTCAACCCCATACAAAACCTCTCAGGGCATGGAGTTGATGAGTATGATGCTCACACGGCGCCCACAATACCAAATGTGGGTTCGAAAGATTCGCGCGAACTTGAAAATGACATGGCGTTTGCAATAGAGCCTTTTGCCACGGATGGCAAAGGTTTTGTGCGCGAAGGAACGCAGGCCGAGATTTTCCAGCTGCTTGATAAAAAGCCGGTGCGGAGCGCGGACGCGCGAAAAATCCTCGATTTTGTGGATGAGAATTATGACAAGCTCCCTTTCGCGGAGAGGTGGCTTCAGCGTGAGCTCAAATTGAGTGAATTCGGGCGCAAAGTCGCCATGAGAGAGCTCATGCAAAAGAAGTGCATAATGGCATTTCCCCTGCTAAAAGAAGAGGAAGGGAAAACCGTGACACAGGCGGAAACCACGCTTCTGTTAAATGAGGGCAAAGTTATCCGTCTGCTATAAGGTGTTGTTGTAAAAAGGCAGAGCACCAATTCTGTAAATTACAGAATTTATGCACAAGGGGTGATTGAATGAAAATTGTGAAAATAAAGGGGAAACGCAAACCCGTTACAATGGCGGAATGGGATGACATAAAACACATAGTGAAAGCGGACATGAAAAAGTACAAGGAGTTCTATACTGAGCTTGCTGAATTATAGTGCACGTTAGATGCCCAGAATGAAAAATGTGGTCGACACACCCACCAAAAAACAGGGCTTTTCCCGCAACGGAGCAATGAAAATTAAGCCCCAAAAAGCGGCAAACCAACTCCTGTTATGCGTTAAAAAACTACATCACTAAAATTGGTTTGGGCAAAAAATAAGGAGGTTAAAACCTTGCCCCGTTTGCGCTGTGCAAAAATATCTACTCCGTTGGACAAGCCTAAATGGTACATATTTTATAAAGATTGCTTCTTTAATTAATAATGCCAAGGCTGGTGCTCGACAAGGAAAACAGGAAACTGCTTTTCGCAGAATTGAAATTGGCTCATTCCGTGAAAACCTTTGAGGAATTAGGAAAACGCCTCGGCGTAGGGATTAGCACAATCAGAAAATGGCAATACGGAAACCTCACAATCCCAAAGGGGATTGTTCCTGAAAATATCATCAAAAAATTGACGGTTGTTGAAACGAAGGATGACAATTGGGGAGATAGGAAGGGCGGGGTTTTGGGGGCGAGGGCACTGCTCAAAAAATACCCAAAAAAGGTGATTATGAAATGGAGGCAAAGGGGCGGAAGAAAATCGTGGAAAATCGCCCAAAAAAAACTCAAGAACATAAAGGACAGCGACCCAGTGAAATTCGGCAGAATGCTAAGGGAGAAAAAAATTGCGAAAAGGCTTGCCCAAATGAAAGAGGGCGTTTTCAAGGAGAAAAAAATTTATTTCAACCTTGACGGAATGGAGCCTAGCAGGAATGACATAAAAAGGGGGATAAAGTTCCCTAATGAACTTTCTCCCGAACTGGCGGAGGAAATGGGGATGCACTTGGGTGACGGGACACTCTCAAAAAACAACCTTTACTATTCCATCAGGGGCGACATAAAGGAAAAGGAATATTACACCAGCCATGTCATACCGCTATACAAAAGGCTCTACAATCTCGACCTTCGGCCTTTGGAAAGGCAGGGCCTTTGCGGAATTGAAATAAATTCAAAGGGGCTCTTTGAGTTCAAAAACAGGGTGTTAGGAATCCCTTATGGAAAAAAGGCGCACAGAATAACTGTGCCGGATTGCATAAAACAAAGCCAGAGCAGGGAGGTTTTCAGGTCGTTTATAAGGGGCGTTTACGATACAGACGGCTGTTATTACATGCCAAAAACAAAAAAGTACCCTCGCATACTCCTAAGCATAAGGTCCGAGGTATTCCTCTCGGAAATTAGCGAAATGCTGAAGCAATTGGGTTTTTTACCCTATACAGACATCAAAAGATGTGTTGTCTCCGTCAATGGCGCGGTAATGCTCAATAAATGGGCAAGGGAAATTGGGACAAGCAATGAAAAACACAGGAAAAGGATAAGCAAAATAATGTCGGCGCTTCCGTGGTCTAACCTGGATATGACTCCAGCCCGCGAAGCTGGCAATCTGGGTTCAAATCCCAGCGGGGGCGATATTTATATATTTAGAAATGCAAGTGGCCAATATGATAAAGATATTTTCTGACGATATTGATGCCAAAAAAGTCCTTTTTATCTCGGGGGGAATTTTGTGGTCACTTGTGGCTTTCTTTTTTACGCTCAATAGTTATGGCGCGGGTAACTGGAGCGGTGTTTCTGAAAATCCGATACTTATTATAGGAATTGTAGTGTCATTCATTTTGATTTTCATTATCCTCGGCATTTGGGATGAAATTGCAGTCTCTTTGAGAAAAGTTTCGATTACTGAAGATGGGCGAGTTTCAATACCCGGAAAAGGAATTTTTTATCACGGCACATACGCTATTTTTTCAAAATTTATAAAATATTCCAAGAGAAATGGGTACTATTACGAGGAGAATAACGGAAAGCGAAATAAAAACACCATATATTTCGATTTTACAAAAGACAATATTCTGGAAGCAAGACTCGCCAGAGAAAATGAGGTTATGTCACCTCTCAATAAGCCATTATCTCAGAAGTATGCGGTCAATACTGAAAAGTCGGTCTTTGTAAAATTCAAAAATCCACTGCCCTATATTGGGCCAGGAAGTTTAGAAGGCATGGATAAAAATACGCTGGCTCAATTTCCAGATTTTGTCAAACAGATGCAAGAAAAAATTGTCCCTGAAAAGCCGATTGAGGCGGTGTTTGTTTCGGTAAAGGAACCACAAAAGCTTATCGAGGAACTTGGGGAATAACTTTAGACAGATTATTATACAACTTCACACATTGTAAAATCGGCGAAAGCGTGAAAAAAATAGCTTTGATTGTTTTGATTGCATTTACACTGCTTTTTGGATGCACCCAGAAAGCGCCACAGCAGGAAAATACTGCGAATGCAATGAAGGATTGCGCCACTAATTTTGACTGCTTCATAGACTCTGCAGATAAGGGAAATTCGGCGAGTGTCACCAATTCGGTAACGGTCGATTTTTTTGGAATGAAGCAGACATCAACTAGCTATGCAGAAATAAGAAGTTGTAGTGACGGAGTTTGCTCATACTACACTAAGTTTATTGATGCGAGTGCAACGTTCCCGGAAGGGACGCCCCAAGAGGCAATTGATTCGAGCAATAAAGTGTACGCGGCAATAAAGGGCCTTGATGGCACATGTACCTTTAAACAAAGCGATTTGGTTTCAATGCTCAAAAGGTGGAAAGACGGGAATTTTTCTACTGCGGATTATGACGAGGGGGATTGCAAAGGTGACTTGTTTAAGGCGCAGGTTATAGATACAGGAAACAATGGAAATGGTGCCACGATAGATACTGAAAATGGAGACAACGCAGTTGCCGAAAGTTCTGGTAGTAGTTCCATAGGATCCTGTACAGATTCTGATGGCGGCAAGTCATACTTTATGCAAGGAACGACAACTGGAATTTGGGATTTCTACACGGGGGATTTAAGTGACCCTGCATTATCTTCAGCCCATACTGATTTGTGCCTTTATAATTATGGTGAAGTGAATGGTAACCCAGCTGCAGTAGATGAGTATTATTGTAATTCGAGCGGGCGAAAATCGGAAGAAACTTACTTGTGCCCAAAAGGATGTGTTGACGGCGCATGCATTAAGTAACTATTGTAGAGGCGAAACAATGTTTGGAATAGGTGCTGGCAAAATTGAATTGACCCTAGCCGCTACAAATTATCAAGCAGGAGATACCATAAATGGAAACGCACGGCTTACAATTAATAGCCCTATCAAGGCACGCGGCGTTATCGCCACTTTTTGGGGCGAGAGGCAGTCGACTTCGATTAGAGGCGGCAAATCTTCCAGCAGCAAACAGATTCTATTCAAGGTTGAAAAAATACTCGATGGCGAAAAGGAGTATCAGAAAACTTCGGAGCCGTTGAATTACGATTTTGCGCTGCAAATTCCGCCGAATGCGCTCCATAAAATTGATGCCGGAAACGACATGATGGGGCGGGCATTTGACGTGCTTCAGCAGTTTGCACAGGGAAACACGAGATTTTACGTGGAGGCAAAACTTGACGTGCCATTTGGGATTGATGTGTCAAAGAAAATTGAGGTATTTATTTCCCAAAATGCCGTGCCGCAAGTAACACAGTAAATTAGTGCATACGTCAATCAACGACTTTTTAAGGTTTTTGCAATTGGGTTTATTCAATAAAGCACATTAACTATTGAGGCAAGCGCATGAAAGCAAGTTTTTTAATCAAGGCAAAGCAGCCAAACACTATAACCGAAAAAGGCGTGCGCGTATTTGTAATGGAAAGGCTGCTGAACTCTTCTTTCGATAAGGGTTCCGTCGTAAACCTTGATGACAAAACGGTCCAAGTGCGGCTGGAGGGAGATGAAAAGGAGATAAGAAAATTCAAGGAACTTCTTGAAAAAGAAATCATTGCCAAATTTGGAAATCCGACAATTGTTTTTACCCAGATTCAAGAAACCACTGACAATGTGCCGGTACTTCTGAAATCAAGCCAGGCTTTGATGGTTGGGCAGCTGCAAAAAGGCATAGGCATCCAATTGGAAATACTCGGCACATTAAAGAATATGCCCCGAAATCACAACGACATTCTCCTTGCCCTGAAAGAATTGCCGCAAGAGATTGCAAGGGCGCTTAAGGAAAGCAAATCTGGTTGAATGCTGAAAATTGCAGGAGGGAGGATTCGAACCTCCGAAGGCACTAAGCCGTCAGGTCGCTTCAAAAGAAGCTATTCAAGCATTCTCTTGCCTAAGCCTGACACGTTTGACCGCTTCGCTACTCCTGCATGAAGCTTGGTATGAAGCCTTTTTGAAACCTCAAACCATAGTAAGGCCGATTATACAATTTATTGACCCACTCATCCTTATAAGCCTTGATTCTGTATAGCACTGGCAAATAGAATGGGGGCCATCACCCGCAATATATAATAATACAAACCAGCAAAAGTGATACAATGGCAAATAACACCCTAATCGCAATCGGCGCAGTTGTAGTTGTGCTGCTACTTGTCGGAATTTGGGCTGGCGCTACATTCAACAATTTCGTTGCGCTTGAGCAAAATATTGAAGGCAAGCAGGCTGACCTTGAGGCGCAGTACCAGAGGCGCGTTGATTTGATTCCAAATGTTGTGAATACTGTGAAGGGCGTTGCGGGGTTTGAGCAGGAAACGCTCACAGAGCTAACGCAGCTAAGGAGCCAGTGGCAGACGCAGCCGGAAGCGAGAATTGATACCGCAAACCAGATTGAGAGCGCCCTTTCAAAGCTTATTATAATTTCTGAAAATTACCCGGAGCTGCAGGCAACGCAGGCTTACAGGGATTTGATTATTGAACTTGAAGGAACGGAGAACAGGGTTGCGTTCGCACGCACGGAGTACAACAATGCGGTGCGCGAGTACAACACGGCAATAAAGAAATTCCCAGGAAATTTCATTTCAGGGATGTTTGGCTTTTCAGAAAAGAAATATTTTGAGGCAAATACCGGCGCTGAGAATGCGCCAACCGTTGATTTCGGGAAATGAAGGCGCATGAATAAGGCATTGCCATTAGTGGCGATACTGCTTTTCTCTATTCTCCAAATCGCATTTGCAGCCGATACTTCTGTTATTTCCCCGCAGGGCGATTCTGCAATTTCTGTAATGAGCCCCTCAGAAGAGGCCGCAATTGAAGAGCGAATCGCGCAGATTGAAGCGAGTACGGGAATTGAAATCGGGGTTGCAATAGTTGATTCAACCGAAGGCAAGCCCATTTCGCAGCTTGCATTCGAGCTTGGGAACCAGTATGGAATCGGAAAAAAGGAAGTGTTCAACGGAGTTCTGATTTTAATCGCGGTAAATGACCGCGAATGGTTTATTGCAACCGCAAAAGGAATTGAAGGGACGCTTCCTGATCTCGCAACAAACAGGATTGGAGAGGCCAACTTTCCGCAAAATTTCCGCAGCGGAAATTATTATGCGGGAATTATGGGAGCGCTTGATGATATTGAAAAGGTTGTTCTAAATGACCCTGAGGCTGTGCAGAAATACCGCAGCGCGCCAAACGCTCCTGATGATTCATTGATGTGGATAATTTTTGCGTTCATAATTATACTAATTGTTGGTTCGGTTTTGAGCGCCATGTTCTGGGGGAAGTCAGGCGGATATCATGGCGGCTGGCACGGAGGATTCGGGGGAGGCTCTTCTGGCGGCTCAAGCGGGGGCTTTAGCGGAGGGGGCGGGTTTTCAGGCGGCGGCTCTGGCGGGAGATGGTAGAGTTGGAAATCAAAAAAGGAAAATACCGCCACTACAAGGGAAATGAGTACGAAGTGATTGGAACAGCGCGGCATAGCGAGACTCTTGAAGAGATGGTTGTTTACCGCGCGCTTTATGGGGGCGGAGAACTCTGGGTTCGCCCCGCGAAAATGTTTTCAGAAGAAGTTTTATTGAACGGAGCAAGTGTTGCGCGATTTAGGTTTTTGGGATAGTTAGCGTGGAAGATACCCTTTCGCGTGCTTTACAACAATTGAAGTGTCCAGAATTATTTTCGCGCCAAGTTCTTTTGCGCGCTCGCAAAAAATCTGGTCTTCAGTTACAAGCGAGCCGTTATCAAGCTGGCGCATATTGAATGGGCGAGGCGCATATTTGGCAAATACGCCGCGCATCAAATCCGTTTTCATTGCGCAAAAGCCAAAACCCACGGCATCAACTTCCATTACTCCGTGCAGTTCCTTCTCCTCGAGCCATTTGTAGTTATCACCGTCTTTCCAGTAGGCAACAGGAAGAATGCCGCTGTTTTTTGGGTTATAATAAACGCCTGATATGAATCCATCTCCGGAATCAAGATGCGCAAGCAGGGTTTTGATGTTTTCAAAAGTGAACATGATGTCGTTATCTAGCCAGAGCATGTAATCAAATTTCATGCCGGATTTTGACTCGAAATCAAGCACCCTGCGGACGATTTCGTTGCGGTTTTCAAAAATTATCGGCGAGGCAACCGTGAACACCGCGCTGTTCCACCCAAGCATTATCTGGCCTATGGTGGCTGCAAAGGAGCTGAAGAAGGCAAAATCTAGGTGCCTTCCGCTTGGTATGCAAATCGCGAGGTTCTTTTTTGCCATGAACAATAAATGCCCTAAAAAGGTTTTTATGGCGTGCACCGCAACTTTCGGATATGGGAAAAAGCATAAATTCTGGAAAAACGGGTATTTGCTGAAAGGTTGTTGATTTTATGAAAAAAGACGAAATTAAGGAAATGGGCGATGACAAATGGAAAGAGAAGCTCTCTGCCGAGCAGTATCATGTGTGCAGGCTCGGCGGCACTGAAATGCCATTTACCGGAAAATTCGTTCACAACAAGGAAAAGGGAAACTACATCTGCGTTGCATGCAAAAAGCCCATATTTGCAGCGAATACAAAATTTGAATCCGGAACCGGCTGGCCAAGTTTTTATGATGTGATGAACAATGGCAATGTAAAACTCATAGATGATAACAGCCTGTTCATGCACCGCGTTGAGGTTCAGTGCGCAAACTGCGGCTCGCATTTGGGGCACGTATTCGATGACGGGCCAAAGCCTACGGGAAAGAGGTATTGCATAAACTCTGTCGCACTAGATTTTGTACCAGAGAAGAAGGGAAAGTAAAAGGATTCTCTTTCTTTTCCGAGAACGCTTTTCTTTTTCTTGCAAGAGAAAGAAAAGGGTTCAGGTACTGCATTAATTCGGTGGCGCTTGACTTTGTACCTGAGAATAAGGGCAAAAAGTAAGCCTCTCCCCATTTCCCGCCTTGCACAACTTATTTAAAGAAAGCGCAGGCATAATTAGCTCATGGAAAGGGATTTACTTCACATCAATAGCTGATTTTCCTATATCTCCCCTTAGCCAGCAGAATACAACCAATTCCAGCATTAGTGGCTGCGGTCGTCCAGTGGTCAGGACTCAGGCCTGTGGAGCCTGTAACCCGAGTTCAAATCTCGGCCGCGGCCCTCTTATTTTTATGGGGTGCTTCTGATGCCATTTCAGACCGTGCGCGGCATGAGAGATTTCCTTCCAGAGCAGGCTAAAAAAAAGCAGTTCATTGAGGACAGTTGCAGGCGCGTTTTTGAAAAGTATGGATTCGAGCCGCTGCAAAGCCCTGTTGTTGAAGATTTCGCGCTTCTCGCAGCAAAGGGCTCTGGAGGAGAGGCAATTAAAGATGAGATTTATTATTTCAAGGACAAGGGAGAACGCGAACTTGGGCTTCGCTATGATTTGACAGTTCCACTTGCAAGAATTGTGGCATCGAACCCCGTGCTGCAAAAGCCATTCAAAAGGTACTGCATAGGAACAGTGTATCGCTACGATAGGCCGCAGGCAAAGCGCTACAGGGAATTTACGCAGGCGGATGTGGATATTGTGGGCGCGAAATCGGTGCTCGCGGATTTTGAATGCATACAAATATCGGCCGATATTATGCGCTCGCTTGAGTTCGAATTCAAAATCAAAGTGAACAACAGGATGCTTCTAGAAGACCTTGCAAAGAAATGCGGAATTGTTCAAGAGCAGGTAAAGGATGCGTTCAGGAGCATAGATAAGCTTGATAAAATCGGGGAAAAGGAAGTGCGAAAGGAGTTCAAGGAAAAAGGCATAAGCGACAAATTTCTAGGCAGCATAATCACGAATTCTTTTGAAGATGTGAAGGATTTGGTTGGCGAAACTTTTGGGTTCAAAGAGCTTGAAAGGCTCATTTCACTTTCCAAGGAAAATGAAATACCAGAAGTCGCATTCGATGTGAGCCTTGCGCGCGGCCTTGAGTATTATACCGGAAACGTTTTTGAAATCTCCATAACCGAAGGCCCAAGCGTTGGAGGAGGCGGAAGATACGACAAATTAATTGAGCTTTATGGCGGAACGCCAACCCCTGCGGTTGGAATAAGTTTTGGAATTGACAGGTTGCTTGACAGCCTTGAACAGGCGCTTGTAATAGGCGCGAATTCGGATTTGTTCATAGCTCCGATATCAGATGAGTGCGCGGGCGCTGCAGCATCTCTTGCCATGAGGCTGAGAAAAGCCCGCATTGCCGTTGAAATTGATGTTATGCAAAGGAATGTGAAAAAGAACCTGGAGTATGTAAACCGCAAAGGGATATCATTTTTTGCGGTGCTTGGAGAGAACGAAATGAAATCCGGAAAAATCAAGGTAAAGGACATGGGAAGAAGCGAAGAGAAGGAATTTGCAATTGATGATATCGAAGGAATGGTCGGATTCATCGGAAAATGAAGGGCGCGGTTGCTTGAATTTTTAATTGTTTGGAAGGGTAAGTTTTTGAGATTTAAGCCTCTGTGGCTCAGTGGTAGAGCGCGACATTGGTATCTCGCAATAATTTAGCGGGACAAATATGTCGAGGTCGCGAGTTCAATTCTCGCCAGAGGCTATTAAACTTTTTTAGGAACCGCTTATTTGAGATGCCAAAGGATTCATTTATAATGCCGTTCCAACCCTATCAGTAGTTTTCTTTTAACGGCTCGGAAACTTGGGTTTACTCTCTTTTTTCGGGCTTTTAAGGGCAAAACAGTATAACAAAAAAAAGGTGAAAAGAAAAATGGCATATGGTGGACCAAGGCAGATGTACGATGCTACCTGCTCGGACTGCGGACAACCTACACAGGTACCGTTCAAACCGACAGAAGGCAGACCAGTATACTGCAGGAACTGCTATCAAAAGCACAAGAAACCCTCAAACTACTAAACATATTGTAGGGAATTTGTGCATTTAGATAACACAACAACTTCGGACTAATTCTTTCTTTTTTACTTTTTGCAAGACGTCAGGCTGGATTAGTTATTAGCAACGAGCCACAAATGTTTATTAACAATAAATCTCTTTCTACATCATGAAAAATTGGGAGTTAGCCATTGGCTATTATTTGATGGCTCTTTTTTTCCTTTTAACTATTTTCGGGTTATTTTCCGATTTAAATCCGGTTGGGAAAGATGGGTCGATAATTTTCATAAGCGAATTCGCCAGCATCATGGTAACTGGCATATTGTTAGTTCTTGCATTTAGACCAACAGAAGAAAACGTCATAACTAAACTATTCAAAATTTCCTCAACTTTCATGGCAATTGCCGGAATAATTTTCGCTTTGGTCTGGGCTTATTTCATTCTTGTGCTCACTTTCAAAAACTTGCCAGCATTTGGATATTTTGCCCTTTCTTCATTGTTAAAATTATTTATAATTTATATGGCCCGGTCAACCGTAGAGTTTCGCAATGTGGCACTTACACACTTTATCAGTATTTTTATCCTTGCTTTCTCGACATTTGCAGTCGGATTGGTTGTCTCGCCATTTTTTTGTCCTGGAGAAAAATGCTATATTGCTGATGCAATATGGGGCCTGTTATATTTTTCCATATTGGGAACAGTTACAATCTACCTTAGCAATAAATTTTCTTCTGACAAAATCTCACAAGAGACGCCTGGCAGCATACCTGAAACCAATACTCAACAGGAATTGGCAAGAGTTATTCCTAAAATTGTATTTGGGGCAATGATTGGAATTGCTCTTTGCTTTGTGATATTTGCCTTATTGGTTGTTTTTGCTGGAGACAGTTTGGCAGTAAAGAAAAGCCCGTGCACACAAGAGTTTGCCTCAGAAGAATGGAATGATTGCACCGCCACACAGGAGTTTTATGGGCAAAAGGCACTTGAAACAAAAAACCTGTCTTATTGCGGTTCAATGGCAACAACTTTCAGGTCAAGTTACGGGAAAAGCTATGTTGGAGGATTAGTAATAGACTATGACTATTCAAAAAGAATGGAGGCGCAGTGCAAAGCAAGAGCAATGGAAGACATAACATATTGTCTTGAGCTTAAAGGCAGTTATACTTTAAACTCGGGGCAAAACAGTGCAATTTTATATCATAAGGCAGATTGCATTCTTTCAGTTGCAAAAGAAACACCCACATACTGTCAAGACAAATATGGGGCTGAAAATGTCAACGGGCCAAAAACACTGTCAGCCAGCGAATGCATGAATATTGTCTCAAAAGCAAGGCAAATACATGACTACGGGCTCGACAGCGTGAAAATAAATGATGAGGCAAATGAGTGGAACACACCTGCAATTTCAGATTCGAAAGAGGGAATAATAAAACAGGATACTGAATCGGAAACTAAATATGAGCCAACAACCGACAGTAAATTGCTTGCTGAAAGGGCAAGAGACATAACAAATGTGCACTACATCGCAAAAAGCCCAGAAATGTTTGATGGGGAAACCGGAGCGTGGACAAGAGAAGTTTGGTATAAGATAGATAAAGCCCAATTGGATGGCATGATTATTTATAAAAATGAAAAATTGAAAGTGAAGTTCAAAAACTCTCTAATCGAAAATACGTCTATGAAAAGAACTGACGGTTATTTCACGACCCCGGTCTCGGCAGCAGGGCCACATTGGTTTAAATTAGACTACTTAAAAATAAATTCATGGTTAAACGCCCTGGAGGATTTTACCCAATCGGAAGCTACAGGACAGCCGCTCACAGCAGGCGGTTCGGGAAAATTCCTCGACCAGGAGATTGTTATAACTAAACTTTCCAAAATCTATGAAGGCAAGCCTGCGGAAGTTAATATCTGGATGTCCACTTCAAATGGAATGCCACTAAAAACCGAAATAACACCAAACGTGCTGGATGAAGCATATGAAATAACAAGTATCGATTATGGAAACGTCAAAGATTCTGATTTCGAGTTAAGCCAGGCAAAGTGAGCATTTAAAGTCACAACCGTGCCATGAAGCCAATGAATAAATACAACTTTTGCACCTAATTCCTGAAGATGGAAGAAACGCACATAGAAGGGTTCATAGTCCGCTACATCAAGGACGGAGATGTTGTAAGCGTTGGCTCAAGCGATCTTGGAGAGAAATTCCTCAAATCTCTCGCGCTGGCACTGCACAAAGAGCACATCCCGATAAATCACATTGAATTCATTCCAACTTCCATGCGCAATGCAACAGTTGCTTCGAGCATGGGAATACCTATAGCAGACATCAATGAAAAGGAAATAGATGTTGCAATAGAATTTGTTGACCAGGTGGACGAGAATTACAATTTCATAAAAAGAAACAGCCTCTCGCTTGTTCGCGACAAGATGATAGCGCAAAGCGCGGCAACACTTGTTGTGATAGCGGATGAGCAGAATTTGGTTGAAAAGCTCAAGGGCACGATTCCCTTTGAAGTGGCAACATTTGGCTGGAAGAGAACGCAAAATCAGCTGGATACTTACGGGCGGGCGCGCAGAAGGGAAACCAACGGTGTCCCTTTCAAGACCGAAACCGGCAATTACATAATTGATGTTGTTTTTGACAGCATCTTCAACTATGAGGAACTTGAAACCGAATCGAAGAACATCCCAGGGGTTTTGGAAACCGGGCTATTTGTCGGATATGCAGACAAGATTATATTGCACGGGAAAAAGATTAGGCTTATGAGCCGCACGGAATTCAAATAAGCCCCCCGAGCTGCTCCTGCCCTCGCGGGCACCTCCGGTCGGGAGGGAGCGTACCATCTTCGCTTTGTGGCTCGATGGAACTGACTGCAAAAGCTAAACCCAATTATTTTAAAGGTTCGGGCGGAAGAATTCTTAGATTTAAGAATGGCTTTAATGCCGGAGTAGCTTAGCGGTAAAGCACAGGTTTCATATGAACCCGCATTAAGCAGTGGAGTTCTGAACGAGCCTGGTATCGGCGGTTCGAATCCGCTCTCCGGCATATTTTCTTTCATTTTTTAGCGGAAAAGTTTCCAAGAATTTGGCTTTGCCCCTAATAGGTATCCTGACTTGGTACCACGAATATTTACCGTATTGCTGATAATAAAGTTTGGTTGGAAGGAGTTTCTGCTCAAAAAAATCTTTTACATAGAGTGCCGTTTTTTCTGAAGAACTGCAAAAGGCAAACGAATCGCCGGATTTTCCGCCGTCCGTATCAAGCAAGCCCGTTATAAATGCGAGCTGGAGGTTATCTGGAAATTGCCTGATGAAATCAATCACTGCGTCGGATTTTTTTCCGTGGACAAAATGGAAAACGTTGGTGAATATCCTTGAAACAATTTTGGAATTTATGGTAATTGAAATCAATCTGCTGATCCTCGTTCTGAAATATAATTTTGGTTTTATGGAAAATATTTCTTCTATAACAGAAGGCAAATAATATTCAGAATATTTTGACACGCCTTTTTGTATGACCACCCTGCATTGCCTATAGCTCTGTGTCGTGGCCCTTTTCCTGATTGTAGGGGAAATATGGCCGTCTCCATAAACCACCCCGACGAAATATAATAGTTTTTCATCAATTACGGGCAATTTTACATTTTGTTTGGAAGCCTTTGAGTTAAGAAATAGCACACGATTACAAAGAGAATTGGGATTCTTTAGCACAGTTATGGGGACTGAATGTGTTTGGCTCAGCCACCCTTTAACAGTTGATTTGGAGTAGCCTAATGAAGATACTTTTCCAAAATCGATGTCTTCACGGCAAAGGCCGCTCACCTTGAGATGCACGGCGGTATGGCGAGAATCGGATTTTTCACTTAACAAATTCAGGTCGAAATAATCTGGCATTCAAGATTTTTGTTTTGAAGGGCATTAAAAGGTTTTGAGGGTTAGGTGCCGGTGCCGAGTATAAATTTTTTGAACAAAAGAATTTTATTAGTCCTTGGAGACAATTGTTTTTAATTTTCATTCAAAAATGAAGGAGGTAAAAAAAATGAAACCACTGAAGAAAATGTCCGGCAAGAAAACCCGAAAACTTGTCCAAGACCTGAAACACTGGGTAGCCAAAAACTACGGCAAAAGATGCAAGGATTACAATCCGTTTTGTACAGTGTGCATAATGTGGGACGCATTTGACAC
>DATDXA010000004.1:0-29836 GCA_035289485.1 archaeon
CTGCTTTTAGGCGGATAAAGGGCTTTCCTAGCCTGTAGAGCTCGGAAAACCTGCGGGAAATACCAAGGGCTTCGGAATGATTCAAAAATATGCTCTGGGAATTCCCCGCAAGCCGGATAGCCGAACCTGAGGATGAAGCAAGCGAATCAAGCTCTTTTACAATGCCGGCCTTTAGGCACTCTATGGAAACCGCCACATTGCGCTCGAAGAACCGGCTTTGGGGATTTGCAAGGATTGAGGGCAAATCTGAGAGCACCATGGAAATGTTTTCTGCCAAGGCGCGCGCAAAGAAAAAACCGGGATTTGAATCAAGCGACTGCGCAAAGAAAAGCCCTTTTGAAGCCACAGTTGAAACCTGCTCTGACTCAACCCTTTCAGAAAGGGCTGAAAGCATTGCCTTGAGAGAATTTATTTCCTGCGAGAGCCTGCTTTCGGATTTTGAACAGCACCACATTGGCTTTGAATCGCCAGAAATTACTGCGCTGCCATCTGCCTGAAGCGAGAGTGCATCTGCGAGCAGGATTGCGACTTCCTCACCGCGCCCGAATGGGCCTAGGGGATACGAATCATAAAAATACTCGCGCTTCCTTCGCTCGCGCTTCTCTTTATCCTCGTGCGAATCGTGAAATTCCTGCGCCCACGCAGCGGAAGCGGAATTGAAATAGAAGCCTTCCTTTAGAAAACTCACACGGACAAGAGAGGAGGCGAGAACATTCTTATCTGAAAGCGAGAGCGGCCTGCAGCACTCGCAGTTCATGGATTCGAAACCAATATTATTGAAAGGCTGCGCTGCTACAATTGAGACAAGGCGCGAAAAATCAAGCTCTGCGCTTCCGCGCACAGAATGCGAGCGAGGCTTGTTCTCTTTTGGGCCAAATGAGAGTGGCATCGAGCTTGAAAAGAAAATGTTCTCAAGAAAAATCTCTTCTTTGGAAACTTCCGCGTCATTGCCAACAAGCGGGATTTTCAGGATGCGCGAACTTGCTATTCGCCCAATCAAATCCTGTGCAAGCGGCTTATTTGAGCGCAAAAGATCCGCAGCGGTATCGGATAGTGCACCGGAAAGGAAATCAAGCGGGAGATTTGGAAAATCGAATGAGCCAAGCCTCGCAGGTTCACCGTTATTGAACGAGAACGGCTCGAAATATCCCCAGCCCTTTTCAATGAGAAACTGCCTCTGAGGCTCAATAAGGTTTGAATGAAAACCGAAGAATTCGGAAAGCAGATTGTTCAGCTTTTTCAAATCCGAAAAAGTCGCCGCGAAAACAATCGCAGTGCCGCCCTCGAAATCTATTTTCACGCGCTTCAAATCATACTCCGCAACCGCATCCCTAAAGGATTCTTTTGAAATTCCGCGCAAAGGAAAGAACATGCGCGGGAAAAATGAATAGCGCTTTGAGTACTTCTCAAACATGTTTGAGAACTCGGCAACTATCTGCCGCTTTTCCGGAACATAGGCGACCCTGCCTAAAAACACGGGCGTGCTTGGGGGCATGAAAGAGGTTCGAATCCGCCTTTAAAAAGGATTTGGAGGGAGTTCGGTGCCGGTGCGGAAGGTAATCTGGATGCAGATAATATGCGCCCGTATTAAAAGCGCGGTTTTGTTTGAAATTTGCATCCGGCAATTCATTTTTGCCCTTTTGCGGCTTCGAGTTCTTTTTTATATTTTGCCACTAGTGCATTTGCAGTCTTGTTTACCATTAATCTCTTGAAATTTTCTCCAAAAAATGAGGTGAAAGAAAGTGGGTCACCCAAACTTTTCGATTTCGCATCTTTTTCAATTTCTTTGAGCTCTTGTTTTGTTGGTCTTACAACCGCCAATAGGTGTTTTTTTGGTATGTGACTATATGTGTTTTGAGGGAAGCCCGTTATTTTTCTATATCCTCTTTCCGACCCTTCTCTTGGAGCATAGTCTGCGGCCACCGCAGGGTTATTACCGCCCCTATATTGCGGATGATTTCCAACTATAACTATTACGGGATAGCCCTTAGGAGTTCTCCATCCCGCCCATTTTCCTGGCGGGTGTGTGCCAACCAGTATATTTACTGAGGTGTGGATAGTTGCCCGGAGTTTTTTTATTGTATCCATTGGATTTTTCAAGTCTTCAGGGCGAGGAGCCTGCCAAACATAAATGTCCCTCCCTTTAGAAGTGGTTAACCCCGAAGCAAGACCTTCTTTTGCTCTTTGCCAACTCATTCCGCGGATTCCGAGTCCTAAATCTTGATGTTTTAGGGCTTCGTGAAGATAACGTAATTTTAATATGCCCGATTTTTTTGCCGGAGAAGGGGTCATAACAATAATTTGTTTTGGAGCAATATAAATCTGTCGAGACGGCCACCCTCACTTGGTCTTCCGTCCACCGCACTTTTCCTCGGTTAGCTTTCCTCGCCTGTGGCAAGTCCGATTCATTTCCGATTTCTCAGCCGCTTGAGAAACTCCAATACAATCGGAATTGTTGAAATGACAATTATTGCAAGCACAATGAGCATTATCAGGCTTTCGGATTCCGGAAGGAATGTGCCGAGGAAATATCCGGCAAGAAGGAATGTAAGAGACCAAAGTACCCCGCCAAGGATGTTGTATGTGACGAATGTTTTGTACTCCATGTTTGCAATGCCGGCAACAATCGGCGCGAATGTTCGCACAACAGGAACAAAGCGCGCTAGCACAATCGCTTTCGGGCCGTGCTTTGCATAGAAGCTTTCGGCTTCCTCAACATGCTTTGGGTCGCGGAATAAGGAATTTGGCTTGTTGAAAAAACCCCTGCCGAATCTGTGCCCCATCCAATATCCGACCTGGTCTCCAAGAATTGCCGCAATTGAAACGCCAATGATTGCAATGCGAATATCAAAAATGCCGCGCGCAGCAAGCAGCCCTGCAGTAAAGAGAAGTGAATCTCCCGGAAGGAAAAAGCCAAAAAATAAACCGGATTCTGCGAAAACTATTGCAAAAAGCGCGAAATACCCAAAGCTTGTAAGCAGAGACTCCACACTTCCGAGAAGGTCGAACATTTTGAACCCACACAAAAATGGCTGCAAGGTTTTAAATCAGGCACCTCCACGATTGTGGAAACTGGAAGCGACAATTGGCGAAAAAACAGGGTTTTTAACCATGGGCTTCAATAATCCTAATGATTTTGATGGATGTGGGGGAGTGGTTTTCGAAAAATAAGTTCCATGCAGACGATTTTTCAGACATCGGAATGCTGGTAAAACTCAAGAATAAAAAGAAAAAGAAAATTTCCTGTGTAATACCAACGCTCAACGAGGAAAAAACCGTCGGCAAAGTGATATCCGAAGTGAAAAGGAAACTGATGGAAACACACAGGCTTGTTGATGAGATCATAGTTGTGGATTCTGGCTCGGATGACAGGACAAAAAAGGTGGCGGAAAAGGCGGGCGCGCAGTTTTTTTATTCAAGGGACATCCTCAAAAGGTTCGGAGGGCCGAAAGGGAAGGGCGAGAACCTCTGGAAGAGCCTTTTTGTCGCAAGCGGGGACATCATATCATGGATTGATGCCGACATCGAGAACATCAGCGCGAAATTCGTCTACGGGCTTGTCGGGCCGCTTTTGCAAAACGAGAAAACGGGATTCGTGAAGGGATTTTACAAAAGGCCGCTTGGAAAAGGGGGCAAGACAATTTCCCTTGAGGGCGGAAGGGTTACAGAGCTTCTCATGCGCCCTTTATACAACCTCTATTTTCCAAACCTCTCGGGGTTCATACAGCCGCTTAGCGGCGAATATGCCGGAAGGCGTGAGGTGCTTGAGCAGATACCGTTCTTCACAAGCTATGCGGTTGAAATGGGCATGTTGATAGATATAGAGCGCAAATTCGGGCTTGATGCCATGGCGCAGGTGGACCTTGAGGAGAGGGTGCACAGGAATAGGCCGCTGCAAGAGCTCAGCAGGATGTCGTTTGAGATACTGCAGGCATTCTCACAAAAGGCAAATGCGCTTGGCGTGTTCACAAACATTGACAGGATAAACCAGATGTATACGCTGATACAGCCAGGGTTCATAGGGAAAAAATCGGACTACCACCTCAACATCAACAAGGTGATAACGCTTCAGCGCCCGCCCATGACATCGGTGATTGAGTATGTGCGCAAATTCCATCCGGAGCAGGAATGGCTAATGCCTATGGCTCGCGATGAGTGAGGCTGCACTAAGTATTGCCGCGCTCAATACAGCTGTTTCGGATGAAACCCCTGCATAGCCAACCAGGTTTGAAGCAGCCTTTATTATAAAAAGGCTCACCGCGAAATAAATTATCCCAAGCAGGATCAGTATTACCGAAGAAATTATGGTCACCGTAACCATAGTGCCTAGTTGAACTGCTTCCCCAAGAACCATTTGCAAAAACCCCCCATGCAAAAATCAAATGCACATATTGGGAATGAAAAATATATAAGCATAAGCAATTCAGAGCAAATCATCCAAATCCTTTGCTGCCGCATCCTTTGTGTCCTCAAAATCGAGCGCGGCCTTTTCAAGCGTCATTTCATGGTGCGAATCCTGCGAGAGCTTCTTTCGAACCTTGAAAAAGCACGGGTAGTTCACCGCTTCGCCAACAATTAGCGCTTCGCCTGTTCGCAGAGAAGTAATCATATCCAAACTGCGATTATCAAGCCCTTCACTTGTTTCTCCGATGTGCTTCAAATCATACGGGTTTGTTACACGCAAAATTATGTGGGTTCCGCACTGACTAAGAGCGGTTGTAGAAAGGTTTATCGGCCTCTGTGAGATGAGACAAATACCAGCACCGAACTTCCTGCCTTCACGCGCGATTGTTTCAATTATGCTTCTGCTAATCGCCCCTTCCTTTGACATTTTCTCTGGTGCCAACTGATGTGCTTCCTCTAAAATCATCGTGAATGGCGGCACGCGCTTTTGCTGGCGCTCATTGAAGAGCTTGCGCGCGAAATAGGCGACAATTACCTGTTTTTTTTTCATATCAACAATATCGCTTAAATCTACAATCGTTAACCTGCCTGGTTTTACTAAATCGTTGATGCTTGGATTGTCTGTTTTTCCAAAAAGCCCAAGCTGCTCAAGTGAAATAATCCAGCCAATAAGCGAATCTTTTGTCGCTGGCTTAATTTCAGAATCGCGGCTGATTTCTGCCTTCACCGCGCCAAAATCATACGGGCCCATGCCATCTTTCATTTCCCTTTTCAATTTATCAATAACTCTCCCCAAATCCCTTTTCTGCGCGGGGGAAATTCCCGGAACAATGCCCGCAATCATGCCGGCAGAGAGCTTTGGAACGCCTATCTGCACTTCGCTAGCTTTTATGAAGCGCGAGTTCTGCGAAAAGTCGGTACTGCCTTTGCCCTGCACCGGCTCGGCAAAAGAGCGGTACTCGCCGTGCGCGTCCATAACTATTACCGCAAGGCGGCCGTGCTCTTTTTTTCTCTGCAAAAGCTCTTCTAGAAGCACGGAAACAAGGTAGCTATTGTGGATAACTACCCCATTTGCAACAAAATTGGAGTTTTCAACCGAAAGATCGTATACGTATTTGTAATCCGGATTTACCTTCTTAACGCTTTTCACTTTATCAAAGAATGCATTCATCTCGCAAAATTGCCTAAGCACCTGAACCCTTGCCCTTGCCTGAACCAGATTTTGGGAGGATTCATCCGCAATTTTTTTCAGGGAATCGGCAAAAGACACCACTATCGAATGGCTTGCTTCACCCCTTCCTTTTGAATGGCTATAGAGAAACTGCTTATGGCAACCATTAACTTTGCATAATTCCTCTGTTGAATAGCCAAGAGTTTCACAAATCCTCTTGATTTCGAAAAGAGTGCTGTTCCGGTTTATGGAACTTGCGGCTTCAAGTTCGGTTAGGCTCTCGCCCCTTATTTTTAATGCATTTTTCGCCAAAAGAAAAACTGTGTTTTTTGGTGAAGTTATTTGCATGACAACTCGTCTAGCCGTCGTACTTGAAACACCGCTGCCTGCTGCAATTTGATTGAAATCAAAACCGCTTGAGTAAGCTGTCTTTACTAGTTCAAGTGCCTTCTGCTCTGAAATGTTGGGAACGGTTTGCAAAACCATATTTGCCTGCGCCAAGGCATTTTCAATGCCCTCGGAGCGCCTTTCAAAAATCCCGAGCAAAGCCCTGAGCGATTTCCTTGAAGGATTGTCTTTGCGGAAAAGGTAATTGTTTATTGCCGAAGACTCTGACTGCGGCTGTGGCATTTTGAGAAGGGATATTAGTTCCCGGAGATGCTGGTTTATGTTTGGCACTATGTCAATATTGGTATTGGGCTTTGCGGACGCCCATTTTTTCAGTGCGGATTTTTTGTAATCAATAAGCAAATCCAAATCGTTAAGTTTGGAAATTTCGCCCGAACCGCTTACAAGCACCCGTTGGTATTTTTTACCGTCAACGGTTTTAATCTTGCGCAGGGTTATTACGCCTAATTTTGCGTATATTTCCTCGATTCCGTCGGCAAGCCTTTTGCTTGAAATTGTTATATCCACTTCTGGCTTGTCCGGGTTTACATATCCATCGCAATCTATAAAGGATGAGATGAAGTTCTTGAGCACATTCTTTTGGCTTTGAAGAATTTCGGGCGGGATGAATTTTGTCCAGCTTGAGTTTGTAAAACCGTATTCGTTCAGGCACCTTGCAAGGACCACGGAATCAATTAATAATTCGCCTTTTGATTTGGCCTCTTTAACGTTCAAATTGAATTTTTCCCCGCATAGGTCTGCAAAATCCCCCCGAATTAAGTGATTCTCGTTGGAAAAGTTTATTCGTGATTTCATGCTATTGTGCCCTTCAGCAAGAAGATATGCCATAAGCCTTGCGAAACGTTCATCCACATCATGCACTAGCCTTGTAAAAACTTTTGACTGCTTTTGAAGTGCATGGCCATTTTCAATTGTAACCATGCGCAATTTTGAAGCGGTTTTTGTAAAATCTATTTTTGACCTTATGCCGTTCCACTCAATCCTTGGCAAAAAAACATGGTCATTTTCTGAAATAGTTTGTGCCTCTTTCCACTCAATACGCCCATTAAATACAGGCACCAGGTGTTCTGGCGTAACTTCGACTTCTCGCCCGGCTCTTGTTTTTATTCTGACAACACGCTCTGGAGCTTTGCGCCGGTAATACCCCAGTATTTTTGCTGGCGATATTTTTCCGGTTAAATTTGAAATAGCGTAGGCACTTGTGCCGAAATCCTGTTCCCAAAACTCCACCCCGCCATCAACCTTCTTATTTTTTTCGAGGACAGCATCTACAAGCTCGCCAATAGTTTTCTGCGCACTATTCTCAAGAAATATTTTTGTGTCAGGTTTTGCACATTTACCAGCTCCAGACATTGCAAGGATTGCAAGGTGCTTCTGGAAGAGGCGGGAGAGGTTTAATTTTACTGAAACATCGTGGTGCTCGATTTCGCCCAAATAAAGCCCTTTCTCCAAATCAAGGCCGAGGAATTTTTCTAAAGTTTCTCTTGTTGCAATCCTTGCCTTTGTCCCAGGAGACGGAGGGAAAGTTGAGCGCTTTATCATGCCGTTTTGATAAACCCCCAGAGGGCGGGTTTTTGCAACCAAATACTCCCACTCTCCTGCAGGGAACTGCTCAAAGAGCTTGAAGCCTGAACTCTCGAATTCCTTGACGCTCTCAAAGCGCTCAAAGTAGCGGTTGGTTTTGTAAACATTTGTAATAAGGCACACCATTGTGCCTTCGGAGAAATCGAGCTCGACATACTGGCCCCTGTGAAGCTTGCCTGAAGTTATCACCAAATCCAGTTCGCTTGGCGATGGGCCTTCCTCGCTTGAAATTACGGTGCCTATTTCTTCAGCCATCGGTTCACCCGCCCTAAAGTAACTAAAGATTTCGCCTTCCCTTTATCAAGTGCAGTCAATTTTCTTCGTGGACTAATATGTTTCAATGGCAGTTTTATTCTGCCAGCCTTCGCCTCGGTGTAATAATGTGAAACAAAACTCCCGGCATACGCGCCAGAATCACAACAAACAACTGTTTTTTTCCCCGAACTCACAAGTGACCATGCTTTCATGCCAATCCATTTTGCAGGGTCGTTCAAACTGTTCGAGCGCCTAAATAACCAAGCTGAAGGTATAAGCATAATTCCGTTTTCTTTGCAAAAAGTTGGAAACCCTGACGGCGCTGGTTTAACAGTAATTATAGCGCGAATTCCGAGTTCCTTATATTTTTCCCAAAATGGCAACTGTGGAAGTATCGTTACCGGCCCAGTATAAAAATTGTCGTCGTGCTGCACTATTGCAATAGAACTCGTTCCAACAGGTATTTTCTGCACTTTTCCACATCCAAATCAGAACAATTCATCCATCGCAGGGCCTTCATATCCGCAATCCGGGCACTTGTACTGCCTGCCCTTCTGCAAAGGGTTTTCCTTCATATTTTTCGAGCGGCATTTTGGGCAAATCATATGCAAAACCTCACACAACCGTTACCTTAGCCTCTTTTACCTGCGCCCAAACCTTGTCACAGGTCACTATTTCAAAATCATTATCAATTCCAGTCTGCAAAATTATGGCATCTGCCATTGAAAGGTTCAACTGCGGATATTTGAGTTTAAGAAAAGCCGCCCTCTGCGCAGTTTCAAAGTCGGTTGGAAGAAAATCAAGAATTTTTTGGAAATAGATAAGTGATTTTACAGCCGGCTCTCCGCCCCTTTTTCCAATTGAAAAAAGGAATTCAAAAGCGCTCAGTGCACTCGCCTTTTCCCGAGCAGCATTTGCGGCACCGGCATGTAATAATGCAGCCACGTTTTCAAACCCTTTTTCTTTGTTAGAGACACGCACCAGCGCAGACGTGTCATAAATTCTTGAAGGCAATCTTGTCATCCTCCTGGCGCATTTTCTTTATGTCTGAAGATTTTACGCCAAGCCCTTTGGTCATGCCAATCAGTGCCTTTAGCGGATCCTTTGGAACAAGAACCATCATGACGCCCCATGGAGTTTCCTGGAAAATGACCTTTCGCCCCTTTCCAAAACCGGCCCTTTTCCTTATTTTTGCCGGAACAACAACCTGCCCCTTTGATGAAAACTTGGCTTCGTACATATCACACCACCTATAACATATCTTACTTTTAAGTATAAAAATCTTACCTCTAAATATTCATTAAAACGGCCTGTTGTCCCTTCTCATTTTCAGCTTTATCGAAGAGCCGAGCTTATCGAGGATTTTATTGGAAATAATTTCTATCTCATCATTGCGAAGCTTTGCGTGCATATCTGCTTCTATTAGAACCGTTGGGTATGCGTACTCGCGGTGCATGCAGCTAAGGGCGAATGCAACAGAGGAAACTTCATCTGCGGTTTTCCGAAGATTTGCAGGGTCTTTGCAGATGAACTCAACGCGCAGTGGCCTGTCAAATAGCGAAGGCTTGATGTAGAGGCCGTAGATGTGCTCTCCCCACTTTGCATCAAAATCCTGAAGCACTGGATGCTGCTTGATGTTTTTTGTGTAAGTGAAGGCGCAGCTGCGCTCTCCGAGCGCGAGGAAATAATCAAGCAGGGAAGAATCGAAAAAACCCTCAAGGTCTTCTGAAGGCATCACGTTCTCATAAGGGAGAATGCCTTCCTGCAGAATCTGCCGGAAGCGCGAGCCCCTGCTGTCCTCAACTGTTGAAATGAGCGTGCACCCTTTTTCTTCTGCAAGAGCATACAGTGATTGGAATTCGTGCACGATATCGGAATAATTTTTTGTAAGCCCTGATTCCTTGCGCGGCTTGTCCTGAAACTGGGGCACAATAGAGCCGTCTATGAAAAGATACTTAGGAGAGTGCTCTGCAATTATTTTCTTTGCGGTGTTCACTTCCTCGCGCAATCTCATAAGGCTCTTGCTCTGCTCTGCCTCGTCCTCTTCTAGTGAACCTGAACTTAAATGCGGCTCTGGAAAGTGGAAAAAATCGGGAAAATATTTTGCAGAGGAGATTTTGCCATCCGCATAATCAAAAACAACGCCCACTGCACGGATAAGAACCAAATCAACTGAAGCAAGGCGCTTTGCAACAAAACCGGAATCAACTCCCGCGACAAGCCCCTGCGGAACCCAGCGTGGGACCTTATACGCAAGGAACTCCTCTGCAAGGTCAAAGCCGTTGGATACGAACTTTCTTGTTTTGAGGGGCGCAAACTTTTCCGCGGCGGCCTTCTTTCTTTGCTCACCGGAATGGATAGCTTTTACGGTCTGGTCTATTACCGAAGTAATGCCCATAATGAAACAACGCTCCGCGCTTTTTAAATAAAGCGCAGGGTTCGGTGCCGGTGCCAAACCCGACCTGCTCGTCGGGAGGGAGCGTCCGCCTCGCTTGAGCTCAGCAGGACTGAAAGTCATTGTTTGGCGACGGGATAGGCCAGCGGCAGGACATTAGTTTAAACAACACATTAGCAATATCTCTTTGCATGGAAATGGTAATCCTTGCGGCATTTTGCGCAATGCTTCTTTGGGGCGCTGCGGATTTTCTCATACAAAGGCTCTGCCGCAAAATAGGAAACCTTGAAACGCTTCTCCTTATTGATTTCTCGGCCGCGATTCTTCTTCTCCCGATTGTGTGGAACGATTTTGGCGCAATAAACCAAAGCAACCTGCCGCTGCTCATTGCTCTTGGGGCAATTGGCTGGTTTAGCGGAGTTGTGAGCTTTGAGGCGCTGAATAAAGGAAAGCTCTCGGTTGTTGATGCGATACTTGTACTGGAACTGCCAGTCACGATAATTCTTGGAATCTACTTTTTCCAAGATGCGATAAGCTCTTTACAATGGGCACTCATCGCGGCGGTGCTTATCGGCACAATTCTTGTAAGCCTTGCAACGCTTAGCGCCAAAAAAATCCTTGCAAACCTTGAAAAGGGAGCGGCAATAGCGCTTGCAGCCGCATTCATTTTCGGGGTGATGAACTTCACAACGGCAGCGGTTGCGCGCGATGTCACTCCAATTCTTGCAATATGGTTTCCCTGGACAATTAGCATGTTTGTAACCGCCGCAATAATGGCAAAAAGAAAATCACTTTTTGGCACGGTTCGCAAGGTTGCAAGCGCGCCTTGGCTTTCCCTTTTCACGGCTCTTTGCGCAACATTTGGATGGGCAGCATATGCAATAGCAGTTGAGGGGGGCGAACTTTCAATAATAACGGCAATCACCGAAAGCTATGTGGTTATTGCCGTGCTAATGGGAGTGCTTGTTAATAGGGAAAAACTCGCCCCGCACCAGATGGTTGCGGTAATAGGGGTCATTGCCGCAAGCATTTGGCTTGGGATGAGCGCATGAAATAATCAGAAGGCAAAAAGCGGGAATAAACATAACCGTTTCTTGGCAAAATTTTCCTGCGGAAAAATATTTAAACTCCAGAGCACTTACTCTAAGCTATGAAAGCTGTTTTTGAAGTGCGAACAATTGAGAGCGACTGGAAGCCGCCCTTTAAGAAGAACAATTACGCAAACGAATACGTGGTTGCCGATGGGGAGGCATTTGACCGCATAATGGGAAATGGCAATGATGAGCCTGTTTTTGAACTGATGGAAACTGCAGGGGACAGGGCAAAGGTCAAATACAGCAGGCTTTTTACAATAAAAGAGCCAAGCGAGCGCGTTGGAAAGGACAAAACAGTCTGGCTTATACGCGGCGATGAGCAGCCCCTGAGCTATTTATGGGGCGAGAAAGGAATTACAAAAAAGATTGTTTACAAGGGAATTGCCTCACGCGAACAGGAATCAGTGCAGGAACAGGCTGAAGAAATAGTTGAAATTACAGAGCCGCCATCGCAAGAGAACGGGCAATAAGCTCTTGCAACATCTTTTAATTTTTACATAGCGTCTTTTTCTAATGACCAATAAGATTTACCAGGCTGATTCGTACGCAAAAGAGTGCGAAGCTACTGTTCTGAAAGCCGATGGCAAATTTGTTGTACTTGATAGCACTGTGTTCTACGCGCAGGGAGGCGGGCAGCCGTCTGACACGGGAAAAATAATTTCACAAAGCGGGAAAGAGTACAAAGTGGTTGCCGCGAAAAATTCCGGAGAAGATGTTGTTCACGAGCTTGATTCTGAAGGCTTGAGCGCGGGAGAAAAAGTAAAATGCGCAATTGATTGGGAGAGGCGCTACAAGCTTATGCGCATGCACACATCCGCGCACCTAGTTGCCGCCTGCATTATGAAAGAGACCGGAGCGCTAATCACGGGAAACCAGCTTGATTTGAAGCAATCCCGCATGGATTTTAATGTTTTGGATTTTGACCGCGCACTTCTCAAAACCTTTGAGGAAAAGGTGAACGGAGCGATAAAAGATGCGTTGCCTGTTTCTATTTCTTTTATGGAAAGGGAGAAGGCGCTGCAAAAGCCCGAGCTTTTCCGGCTCAAAGACGTGCTCCCGAAAGATATTCCAATTCTTCGCATTGTCGCAATTGGAGAATTTGATGTGCAGGCAGATGGCGGAACGCATGTGAAAAACACTTCTGAAATCAAGGGGATAAAAATTGTTGATTTCAAGAACAAGGGATCGGAGAACCGAAGGATTTACTGGGAACTGGTTGATTAAATGAAAATTATAGACCTTACAATGCCGCTTGACGCCAATACTCCGGTGTATCCGGGCGACCCGAAACCGAAAATAACAATTGCCGCAACAATCGAACGCGACGGCTGCAACGGAAAGCATCTCGAATTCAATTCGCATTTCGGAACGCACATCGACGCTCCGTTTCATATGCTTGCGGATGGGAAAAAGCTTGATGAGTTCCCACTGGAAAAATTCATCGGTGAAGCTATTGTAATTGATGCGCGCAAGAAGAATTCTGAGAATGAAATTATTGTGGACCTTTCTCAAGTGAAGCGCGGGGACATTGTCTTTTTCTGGACTGGGAATACTGACAAGGCGTATACTGCGGAGTTCTTTGAAAACATACCCGTGATTTCTCTGCAAACCGCAAAGGAGCTCTGCGCGCGCGGCGCGAAAATAATCGGGATTGATTCGTACACTCCGGACAATGAGCCATTTCTCACGCACAAGGAGCTTCTGGCGCACGAGATACTGATTTTGGAAAACCTTGTGAACCTTGAAAAAGTTGCGGGAAAGAGATTTGAGTGCATAATAATGCCCCTAAAGATTGTGGATGCAGATGGGGCGCCTTGCAGGGTTGTCGCGCGCCTGCCTTAAAAGGGCGGCTTCACAGTAGGATTAAATTCCCGTTCGAACATCATCTAAATCATGGAACTAAAGCAGGCAATAGTTATCCGGCAGGACCTTGGAATGGGAAAGGGAAAAATCGGGGTACAGTGCGCACACGCTTCGCTTGCGGCATATGAGAAGGCACAAAAGCAGAGCCCGATGTGGGTTGAGGAATGGAAAAGCGGCGGCACCGCTAAAATAGTTTTGAAAATCGGCTCGGAAAAGGAGCTTCTCTCTTTGTTTGAAAAAGTCAAGAAAATACTTCCCGCAGCGCTCATAAAAGATGCTGGCAGAACGCAAATAGAGGAAGGAAGCCCAACCTGCATTGGAATAGGGCCTGCGCCTGAGAGCGAAATAAACAAGTTCACAAAAGATTTGAAGCTTCTTTAGAGCATTCCATTTTTGGTTGCGGCGGGATTGCATGGAACGAACGATCAAGCTTTTTGGAATAGTTGCCGGAATTTTTGCGATATTTGCAAGCATTGCGCTCTTCGCATATTTTGGGGATTTTCAGGGAGTATTGCTCGGGGACAAATTATTTTCACAGGTAAACCCTATCGGAGTTTTTGCAATTTTTGGAATATTGCTCTTTGCAGGAATTTATTTTTTCACGGCCGCGGGGCACATCATAAAAGAAGCGGTGAAATGAATATTTTTTAGGGATGATAAAAAATGGGTTACTGGGACATTGTAAAGAAAATTGTTCGGGACGCGGATATCGTAATGGAAATAGTTGACGCGCGCTTTCCGCAGCAGAGCAGAAATAACGAGCTTGAGGATTTTGTGCGCGGCTCTGGGAAAAAGCTCATAATAGTGCTCAACAAATCAGACCTTATTTCAAAGCGGAACGCCCAGAAGGCAAAAGATTCCATCACCGAGAGATGCGTGTTTGTTTCCGCACGGCAGCGAAGCGGGGTAAAGGCGCTCAAAATCGGCATTGAAAAGCTTGTTTCAGGAGATGAGGCAAAGGTTGCAATTGTCGGCTACCCAAACACGGGAAAGAGCAGCATCATAAATATGCTAAGAGGAAGAAAGGCGGCTCGCACTTCAAGCACTGCCGGATTCACTAGGGGCAAGCAGCACGTGCGCATAAGCAACAAAATCCTTCTAATAGATACGCCCGGAGTGATACCGCTGCAGGAGAGCAATGAAACGCTTATGGCTATGCTCTCGGCCAAAAACGCGCACCAGCTAAATGATATGGAAGGCGCCGGAATGGAAATTGCTGAATATTTAATTTTGAATATGCCAGAAACGCTCAGAGGATTTTATGGCGTGGAAGCAAAAGACGGGGAGGAGTTTTTGGAAAAACTTGCATTTCACAGAAAAAAGCTGCTCTCGGGCGGAAGGCCTGATTTGAACTCAGCTGCAAGAACGCTAATTGAGGATTTCCAGCGCGGGAAAATCAATGAAAATACGCAGGGCAAAAAGGCGCGAAAATAGGGCAAAACTGAGCGTAAAATAAGCTAATTTACTCAAGGCCAATCGAGCCCAAGCGAAGATTGGGCGCCCCCTCCCGACGGGCTTGTCGGGATCGGCAACAAAAGCTATTTATTAATGTAAAACACCCAAATATAAGGTTTCGAGCCCAAGCAAGGGTATCACAATGGCACAGGCAAAAACAGCAAACACTCCTAGCATAATTGAGACCATTGACAAGATGGTCAAAGAGGGCGAGAGCGAGGAAAAAATCCTCAACACCCTCAAGGACATAGGCATAAGCCCGGATAATGCAAGAAGGCTTTTGATACTTGGGCAGGCGGATGTTTTTTCACTTTTGAAAGGCGAAATAAGAAGGACAATAAAACAGGAAATAGAAACAGGCGGCGGAGTGCAGCCGGCGCAGCAGGGGCTTGATGAGAAACAGTCAGCAAAGTACATGGCAGAACTTAAGGATTATGAAAAGAGCATGGCAAAGCAAAACGAGTCCATGAAAAACGAGCTCGAGGAAAAAATAAGGCGCATAACTGAAATGGAGCAGAAAACCAAAACAGGGTATTCTGGCCAGTCAAAAGAAATCCAAGAGCAGGTGCTCACAAACCTGCGGGAATACGAAAAGAACCTCTCGGCGCAGAACAAGGCCTTCCAGGAACAGATGCTCTCAAAAATTGCAAAAGGCCCGGGGCTTGTTGACAAAGTCAGGGCAGAGGCGCTTGGATCTTCTGGAAAGGACGGCGAAGCGCTCAAAAATTACCAGAAAGTGATGCTTAACCAGAGCAAGGAGTTCCAACAGGACATGTACTCAAAAATCCAGAAGATGAATGAACTGGAGGAAAAGACCCAGAAAAGATTGAACCAGGTAACTGATGAAGTGAAAAAGGTAGAGGCGGATATCGGGGAAGTTGGGATGCGCGGAGTTGGAACGCGAAACAAATTCATAAGTTATATTGTGATAGGAATGGGGCTTGTATTTGGCGCGGGAACGCTCTACACATTTTACATGAACACGCAGGCGGCGTTCACCACTCAGAGCATAATCACGATGACTGTGATGGCGATAATTACGGTGACGCTTTTAGTTGTTGGAACGCTTATATAAAAAATTAGAAATAGTTTACTGCGTCGAAATTATTTTTTAGAAAAAGTCACTGAATATTTTTCGAATCCAATTTGCTGTACTCCCGCAGCTCGCGCAGCGCATTTTCCAAATGAATGCGCTTTCGCATGCCCTTCTCCTTTGCATGGAGCTTTTCAACTTCCATCAAAACGAGTTCGAATTCCAGCAATTTAGCACCAATAAAATTAAACGGAAGACTAATTTTTAAGCTGAACCTGCTCTCCTAAAAGAACATCCAAAGTCGCGCCAACCCTCTGCGCTTCCGAGAGCGAAATCGCATAATGCTTGTTTTTGTGGAAGTGCGAGGGCTTTATGAAAATCCAGCCCTTATTCGGGTAGCGCCATGCCACATAGACTTCTGCGCCCGCAAGCTCTTCCCATTTGAAAAGCTCCTGCATCTGGTAATCAAGAATTGTGAGGTTGTTGTTTCTCCACGCCTTTGCCTCGAGAACAATCGAGCGCCCTTTTCCCATTACAATCAAATCAGGCATTGGAAGCGCATTCTTGCCAGAGCCAGCAGTGCGCGCGACCGCGTACCCCTTGCCCCAGAAAAGCTTGAGAAGCTCGCGCTCAGCGTTAGCGCCCTTGTTGTAGTGAGCCATTATGCAAGAAAGAGGAAAGCCGGATTTAAATAGAGTTCTGGCAATGCGGAAGCATTCAAAACGCCGTTTAAAGGCATTTTAAGGCATTTAGGGGCTGAAACCACCCTTTTTAATGATTCTGCTTGAAAATAATAAATAGTTCCCAAAAGGGAACAATTGCATTTAACAGAAATTTGGGGTTAACGGCAGCAAGAACGGCTTTTGCCGCCATTGCGCTTGAAGCTTGAAACAATGAATGCAGGAGAACAAAACTCCTTGGAAATCGGTTTGGAAGTCGTGCCGAACTCAAGAAAGTTCGGGATAATGGGCTTCAATCCGTGGACAAACTCTTTGAGAGTAAAGGTCAGGGCAAAACCGCAAAAAGGCAGAGCCAATGACGAAATAACCCAAGAGCTGGAAAAATTGTTTCACGCCAACCTTCGCATAATCGCGGGGGAAAAGGCCAGGAAGAAAAAATTAATCTTCACAGGAATTTCAAGAGAGCAGTTCGAGAGAATTGTTATTGAAAATTCCAAACCCTAATTCTGCAATACACAAAAAAGGAGATGTAAAAAAATGGCAAAAACATACATAAACACGGTCAAGTACCTTGTGAAAATAAAATTTGAAATAGACGGAATCGTTGATAAGCCAGACATTGTTGGCGCGATATTTGGGCAAAGCGAAGGGCTTCTCGGAGACGAGATGGATTTAAAGGAGCTGCAAAAAAACGGCAAGCTCGGAAGAATAGAAATAAATTTCACAACTTCAATGGGAAGAACAAAAGGCGAAATACTTGTGCCATCCTCAATGGACATGGCAGAGACCAGCCTGCTTGCAGCGGGAATTGAAAGTGTTGACAAGGTTGGCCCGTGCGAGGCAAAGCTTGAAATTCTTGATATTGAAGACACAAGAAATGACAAGAGAAAGGAAATCAAGGACAGGGCAAAGGAAATTCTAAAGCGCCTCATGGACAAGAATTCTCCGGATACGCAGTCCCTTAGCGAAGAGATTCGCGAGAATGCGAGGGCGGCAGACATTGAAGAGTTCGGCACGGATAAACTCCCTGCAGGCCCGGACATTGAAACGAGCGAGGAAATAATCGTTGTGGAAGGAAGGGCTGATGTAATCAACATGCTAAAAAATCAGATAAGAAATGTGATTGGCATGAACGGCTCGAACATTTCACAAACCATTGTGGACCTGAGCAAAAGAAAGCAGATAACCGCCTTCGTCGATGGCGACCGCGGCGGCTCGCTCAACGCGAGAAAACTCGCGCAGATGGCGCGCGTAGAGTTCATTGCAAAAGCCCCTGACGGAAAGGAAGTCGAAGAGCTTACAAGAAAAGAAATTCTCCAGTCGCTCAAAAAAAGGGTGAAGGCTTCTGAAGAGCTTGCAGAGGAGAGAAGCTTCAGGCCCCCTCAGAGAGAATTCGAGCACCCGCAAGGGCAAAGGCCCCCTTTTGAGAGAAGGGAAGGAGGCTTTAGAGGCCCGCCGAATATGGGAATGAATCCAAGAAGGCCTCCGATGAGGGACCACTCAAGAGTCCCGCCCATGAGAAGGGGGCCGCCATTTGAGAGGCACGGGAACGGAATGGGATTTGAAAGGCCCGCATTTGAAAGAACTCCATGGAGCCCTGAGAGAACACCTTTCGGAGAAAGTGGCCAGCCGCAAGTAAAGGCCGCACCTGCGGTATATCTAAGCGCGCAAGAACAGGAATTGTTCAAGCCTATTTTTGAAGGGCTCAAGGGCTCGATGAAGGCGAAAATACTCGGCGCGGACAACGAAGTTCTAAAAGAAGTAAAGGTCAAGGACATTGTCGCGGAAATCGGGAAAGCTAAAAATCCGCAGGCAATAGTGCTTGATGGCGTAATCACAAAAAGGCTCGTTGATGCCGCGGAAAAAGCGGGCGCGAAATACGTGATAGGCGCAAGGAAAGGAAAAATTGAGGGAAATGAAAAAGTAAAAGCGGCAACACTTTAAAGTTGCCGTAAAATATTTTTAATTAAATGAACCGTGGGTTTTCTTCGGTTTTATCTTTTTCTTTTATACGCGAACTTTGACTTTGGAAAATCCGGAAGGTCGCGAACTCTTTCCTCTATCGGTAGAATTATTTTATCGGTCCGGTAGAGCGTGTAGCCAACGAAGAATACCGCAAGCCACAAGAGCAGAGCGCCCATTGGGCCAAGAAGGCCGATTGCGAACTGGCGCTGCGTGAGCAATGGGTGCTCAAGCCTTGTAACTATACCAGTTGATCGGTAGAGCGTATCGGCGCAGTTGCTGAACTGTGCCCTCTGGTCAGAGATGCTTTCATTTGTGTTTATTCCAAGAATGCATTTGTCATAATACTTCATGGTGTCCCATGAATCAAACATAGTAGAAGATGCCTGCACGAAAAGCAACGCAGTTGCAAACATTATGAATGCCCCAATAAGCTTTGGAAGATGAACATCGCTTCCTGCCACCCTGAAATAGAAAATCCTTCGCACTCAAATCACCGCAATCTAATACACTTCACCGATATTTAAACGTTTCCGCGAAGGGCTTCTGGGGAAGTGGAGTGGGCCGGGCAGGATTCGAACCTGCGACCACATCGATGTAAACGATGTATCATAACCGCTAGACCACCGGCCCGACCTTTTTCTTTTCGTTACACGAAAAGAAAAACATCGACGAAAAAGAAAAGTGTCTGGCTAAAAGCATCTGCACCATAATATTAAATAAAGAATAACAGGAAATTGGTAATAAAGCCTTTTAACGGCAAAAAACGGAGGATTTTACAATGATTGTATTGGTTGTTGGCGCAATAGTAGTAATAGGGGCACTTTGGTTTGTACTCTCATACAACGGGTTTGTGCAGCTAAAAAACAGGATAGACAATTCCTGGAGCCAGATAGATGTCCAGCTAAAGAGGCGCTTTGATCTGGTGCCAAACCTTATTGAAACCGTGAAGGGCTATGCAAAGCATGAGAAGGAAACGCTCAAGATGGTTACAGAGGCAAGGGCGGCAATAACAAAGGCAGGAAGCGGCAAGGACAAGATGGCGGCAGAGAACATGCTCACGGGAGCGCTCAAATCGCTTTTCGCGGTTTCTGAAAGCTATCCTGATTTGAAGGCAAATCAGAACTTTCTGATGCTCCAAGAAGAGCTTGCAGGAATCGAATCGAAAATCGCATACGCAAGGCAGTTCTACAATGATACAGTGCTCTCATTCAACACCAAGGTTGAAACACTTCCAGACAGCATACTTGCCGGAATGTTTGGCTTTACAAAAAGGGAGTATTTCCAGATAGAAGAAGCAGCGCGAACGAATGTGAAAGTGCAGTTCTAACTCCCGAAAAGCCTTTCGGGAGGAGGCGCCCTTTCTTCGCCTCGTGGCTCGAAAGGCCTGAATTTTTGATTTCACAGGTGAACTCATGTACGAACAGATTGAGGAGAACAAGAGAAACACAATAATACTGATAGCACTCTTTGCAGTGATTATCACCGCGCTTTCGTGGGTTCTTGGAGAGTTCGTGCTGGGGTTTGGCTTTGGCGGGCTGTTTTTTGGCGGAATATTTGTAATTTTCTACGCGCTCATAAGCTACTTTTTTTCATCGAACATAGTGCTTGCAATCAGCGGGGCGCGCGAAGTGAAAAAAGAGGAATACCCATATCTTTTCAACATCATAGACGGGCTCTCAATTGCAGCAGGAATTCCAAAACCCAAAGCATATATTATCAATGACACCGCGCTCAATGCGTTTGCCACCGGAAGAGACCCAGAGCATGGTATAGTTGTTTTCACAACCGGAATTTTGCAAAAGCTTGACAGGCAAGAGCTTGAAGGAGTGGTTGCGCACGAGATGAGCCATATAAAAAATTATGATATCAGGCTGCAGACTGTGATTACTGTTCTCATCGGGGTTACTGCGCTTCTTAGCGACATACTTTTGCGCAGCATGCTGTGGGGAAAGAATGACAATCGAGATTCTAAAATCGGCATTGCAATGCTGATTGGGGGAATTCTTCTTGCAATCCTAACGCCAATAATAGCCCAGGTGATAAGGCTTGCGGTTTCAAGGCAGCGCGAATACCTCGCGGACGCTTCCGCCGCGCTAATGACGCGAAATCCTGACGGGCTTGCAAGCGCACTTGAAAAAATCGGGGGGGACAGGGAAGTTCTCGAGGCCGCAAACAAGGCAACCGCACATTTGTATATTGACAACCCGCTCAAGAACAGAAAAGGCCTAATGGACGGGATGTTCTCAACGCACCCTCCAATAGCAGAAAGGGTTGCAAGGCTTCGCAAGATGTAAGAGGCAAACAAATTGTCTTTGAAAGCATTTGCCAAATCCCCCGTTTAATTAGGTTTTAAAGGGTTTGCCAAAAGATTTGTTTGCAAGCGACCGTTGTCTAATGGTTCATGATTCGTCCTTGCCAAGGACGGGGTCCGGGTTCGATTCCCGGCGGTCGCAATCCGATTTTCACAAATTAAGCTTGGCTGCTAGTGCCGTGGCGATTTCACGCGAAACTGATTTTTTTGGCCTTGAAGCGTCAATGAAAATTATTTCTTCTTTCTGGAAAATTTCCTTAAGGCTTAGAAACCCCATGCGCACCTTTTCCATGAAAGCGCGCTGCTCGAACACTTCGGTTTTTGTCCTGCGCGCGATGCGCTTTAGCGCATCATCCACAGGAAGGTCCAGAATGAAAACCAAATCAGGAACACTCATCCCTGAGTGCAGCGAGCGGATTTTTTCGAGCGGAATTCCCTGAATCGATTGGTATACAAAAGTGCTGTACTTGAAGCGGTCGCAGAGAACAATCTTTCCCGCGGCGAGCGCCGGAGTTATTTCCTTTTCAAGATGCTCTTTTCTGTCCGCAACATATAGGTCGAGGAACTGCTTTGCGCTAAGCGAGGGGTCTATCTGGGCGCTTAGAAGCTCACGGACCTTTTTGCCAAAATACCCATGAGTAGGCTCGGCGGTTGTGAAAATCCTCTCAGGCGCAACCCCTTTTTCCAGAAGGAACCTGTGCGCCTCCTTAACCATCGTGCCTTTTCCAGAGCCGTCAAGGCCGTCGAATACTGCGAAAAAACCTTTTGCCAACTTACCGCCGATTATAAGGAGGAATGCTCAATTTTAAAACATTGCCGAGCCCCTAATTAGTCAGGCACCTGTAGTGTAGGGGTTAACATGCGAGCCTTCCAAGCTTGCGTCCCGGGTTCAAATCCCGGCGGGTGCACTTCCCCAAACTGCACTTGCCATGCTTGGCACCTTCGGTCGGGAGAGAGCAGACTTGCCCATTCTTGCGAATGGGCAGAGGCATTGCATCTGTTTTTAATTTCCTCAAGCGCAAATTCTTCACATGAAGCACATCAAATTGCAAGAACTGGGCCTTGAGAGAATTTACAGGCTCTTTGAACTTGCTGAAGCGGAATTTTCTCTGCATCCTGAACGGAGCAAAAGATATGTGCAGCTCTCGCTTGAGATTTCCAAAAAGGTGCGCGCGCGCATTCCAGACGAGCTTAAAACCAAATTCTGCAAAAAATGCTTCGCGTTTCTAGCGAATGGGAAAAATGCAGCAATAACAAAAAACGGGACTATTACAAATGTAAAATGCCTCGAATGCTTTCATGAGAGAAAAAGCGGAAGAAAAATTCTAATACAGGGAACCGAACGAAAACGCAGCGGCAAACAAACGAATAAATAAAGGAAAAAGCCTTATTCTGGCACCATGCAAAAGGCACAGGGCGCTTTGGAATATCTAATGCTTCTTGGCGGGGCAATAGTGATTGCGGCAATAGTTATAGCAATCATACTTGGGCTTGGCTCGACGCAGTCAAGCGTTGCGCAGAACGCGGCATACCAGGCAGCGGTAAAACAGCTTTCGGCCCTAAGTGGCGTTGACCTTGCCGCGCTGCAGGCATGGTACCCGTTTGATGGAACCTATTTTGACACTTCTGGAAAAGGGAACCACGGGATACCTTATAGTGGGGCGACGTTTGTGCAGGGTAAAAACTGGCAGGGGGTTTATGACCCGAGCGCTTCTGCGTATGTAGGAGTAAAGCCGGAAGCGTTCAATGGGCTTGGGGATTTTACGATGATGCTCTGGTTTAATGGAACTATTAATGGTAGCCCAAATGTAATACGCGGAAGTTTGGTTGGAAGCAACAAAATAGTTCTGATTCCGTACATAGGAAGCTCAAATATACACACGTCCCTTTATCCTGGCCCAGGAAGCACGGAACTCGATTTTTCCACTCCCAGCATCAGTACAAATATGTGGCATCATGTGGCATGGGTTAGAAGCGCGGGGTTTCAGACAGTATATTATGATTGCGTGCCAAAAAACCCTGTAGGCGGCCAGACACCTAATTCGGGGGTAATCTCCATTGATACCGCAAAAATCGGCCAGTTCAATAGCGGCACAATCGACGATGTTTTGATAATAGGCAGGGCATTGCAAGAATGGGAAATCAAGGCGCTTGCGAAATGCTAACCCCCAATCTGCCGCGGGTCGGGGCTCGCGAAAACCAACCTTTAAAAAGATTCCTTGGGAAGAGTTGATACTTCTAATTCTTTGAATTGGGAGTTTTTCTGGCAATTCGCTAAGCGAACCTGACTGGAATCAAACACTCCGACTTTCTCCGAAAGGAGGCAAAAAAGGCGGAATCCAAAAAAAATCAAAAAGGTGTACTGAATGGGAATTTATGATGTGCCTGCTGGAATGCTTATCGAAGAGGCCGCAAAGGACTTCAAAACAAGGGTAAAAAAGCCCGCGTTCACAGATTATGTAAAAACAGGCTCGCACAAGGAAAGGGTGCCAAATAACCCTGACTGGTTTTTTACAAGAATGGGAGCCGTGCTCTACAGAACATACAAGGAAGGAAACCTTGGCACTGGAAGGCTCCGCACTTATTTTGGTGGAAGGAAAAACCGCGGAGTGAAACCTGAGAAGAAAGCGAAGGCCTCCGGAAAAATACTTCGCACATGCCTTCAGATGCTTGAAAAAGAGGGGCTTGTAAAGAAGGACAAGAAAGGGAGAAAAGTTACCCCTAAGGGAGAAAAGTTTTTGTTTGAAAAATCGAAAATAGTGCAGGTTGTTTTTAATGAAAGCCTCAAAAAGAAGAAAATAAGCGCTGATGAGGACGCGCAAAAGAGGATTGCAAACAGAAAGGCCGCAGAGCAGAAAGCGCAGGCGGCTCCGGCAGTGCCTGCCCAGAAAGGAATGAAGCCGATGGCACCGCAAGGAGTGCCGAATGCAAATGCGCAGCATCATAGCTCGCAGCAGGCACAGAAAGCGCAGGATGGAGCGCACGCTCAGGCGCAGGGAAACGCGCCGCAGCACAAGCATGACGATGGAAGAGGAAGAACTGAGGCAAAAAAAGCTTGAGGAATTGCAGCAGCAATACTCAAGGCAAAAGGAGGATGAAGAGAAAAAGGCCCAAGCGGAAAGCAAAATGCAGTCTCTTTTGAACAGGGTTCTGGACGAGAACGCAAGGCAAAGGCTTGCAAATGTCCGGCTCGTGAACAGGGAGCTTCATATGAAGGCTTTCCAGGCAATAATGTCGCTTATGCAAAAAGGATATGTTGAGGGCAAACTCACTGATGAACAGGTAAAGGAAATCCTGCGGCAACTTAGCGAAAAACGCGAAACGAAAATTGATTTTCAAAGGAAATGATTTTTATGGGAAGAAAAGACAGGGAAGAAAAGGAATTCCTCATATCGACGAGGAAAAAAATCGGGCCGGGCTCTACAAACGCGCCCGTGTGGATACTTAGAAAGGCGGGAAAGAGAATCTGGAACAAGAAGGCAAAGAGGCACTGGAGAGAGACAGATTTTGGATTTCTATTTAAGAAAAAGCAGCGCGAACAGGGAAAAATCAAGAACATAAAGCACCGCAAGAGCGGAAGGAAAAACAAGAGCAGGATGTTTAAGACAAAAAGGGTGCAATGAACATGAAAAGCGAACAGGCAAACTACGTGATACCGCTTGACAAGGCGTTCTCATTCCCGCCAAAGAAAAGGGTGACCAAGGCGCTAGCGGTTGTAAAGGCGTTTGTGAAAAAGCACACAAGGTTTAATGAACTGAGCGTGAGCATGGAAGTAAATGAATTTTTGCACCTTCACTCAAAGAACATACCAAAGAGAATAGATGCGACACTTCTAAAGGATGGCGGCAAAATAATTGTATTTATGCGCGAAGGAAAGCAGCTTGCGCAGTACCAGACGAAAAAGGAAGCAGAAAAGAAAAAGAAAGAGCAGAAAAAAGAGGAAAAGAAGGATTCAAAAGAAAAGAAAGAAGAGGCCGAAGAAAAAAAGCAAAAGCTTGAAGACAAGAAAGAGAAAGAAGACGCGGCAAAGGCTGCCGGAATAAAAAGAGGCACGGCTTAAAGCCTGCGGCGATTTGCAATGAATTTTTCAAGAGGGACTGTAAAGAGCAGCCCCTATATAGGCGTATTCTGCACGGTTACTGATGATATAGCACTCGTGCCAAAATCCATTACACAAAAAGAGCTCTCAGAAATTGAAAAAACCCTTGATGTGAGCGCACTGCGCTGTGAAATTGGAAACAGCGGGCTTGTTGGGATTTTGGCAAAGGGACTTGGAAGAAAATTTGCTATTTCTGCGCTTGCGGAAAAGGAAGAGAAAAAGGCGCTTGAAAAGGAAGGCCTTGAAGTGCACACAATAATGCACGGGTTCACTTCAACCGGAAACCTTATAGCGTTGAATGAGAACGGCGGCATTGCAAGCCCTTTGCTTGCACAGAGGGAAATTGACGATTTGAACGCTTTTTTCGGGGTCAGATTCAGCACCGTGAAAATCGATGACAATGACATATGCGGGGCCAGCACAACAGTAACAAATAAAGGGTTTATCTGCCACCCAAATATAAGCGAAAAGGGCTTTTCAGAGCTTGAAAAAATCTTTTCCGTAAAAGGCATGCCAACAACCGCAAATTTCGGGGACATGTTTGTTGGAAACAGCGTTCTTGCAAACAGCAAAGGAGTAATGGCTGGATTGAACACATCAGGTATTGAGCTTTCAAAAATAGATCAGGGACTGAGGGGAGATTGAACATGGTAGAAAAAGTATTCACAATAGCAGGAACATACGCAGAAAAGAGCGGCGAGAAGAAATTCACAAAGGAAATGAGCGCAATCAACCAGAACTTTGCGCGCGAAAAAGTGCTCTCGCAGATAGGCTCAAAGCACGGGGTTCTGAGAAACGCGATAAAAATCGCATCAATAACAGAGAGAAAAGAGTGAACAAAATGGCAGAACAAAAAATGACACTGACGGGAAACCAACTGGCTCAGCTTTCAGAGCAGGAGAGGCGCAAGCTCTCTGAAATAAGCAGGCGCGTGAACTCGCTGCAGAGCTTTAGAAATGAGCTGCAGGCTGCGCGCGATGCGCTCGAAGAAGTTGGCAAAAACGAGAAAGGAACGCAGATATTAGTAAATCTTGGCGGCGGAGTGTTCATAAAAGCGTCCATCGATGATGCATCAAAGGCGATTTCATCCATTGCAGCTAATGCATTCACAGAGAAAAGCGGTAAGGAACTTGTAAAAGAGCTTGACAGAAAAATCGGCAACCTCAATAACTCGCTTGATGCGGTTGCAGGCGAGCAGCAAAAAGTTGTGATGAGGCTAAACCAGCTAGAGCAGATAATGGAAGCGGGAATGAGAGAGATTAGGAAGGCACGAGATGGGCAAAAGTAAGCCCCAATAAAAATTACATTTATGTTCGAATTTTTAAAGAAGAAAATATCTGGCTTTACGGACAAATTAAAGGAAACAATACAGGGAAAGCAGAAGGCGCAGGAGAAGCAGCCCTCAAAACCTGAAGAAATTACTCAAGAGCCGGCGCAAGAACAATCTTTGCAAGCAGCTGAAATTAAAACTGATTCTGAAATTATTCAACCTGAAAAGCAGGAGCAAACTGCGCAGCAGGCTGAAGAGAAACCTGCTGTGGAGAAAAAGGCGCCCAAAAAAGAAAAACACTCAAAACAAACTCAGGCGCAGGAAGAGAAAGCGGAAATACAAAATGAAATTCATTCTGAAGCGGCACTTGAAACTGAGCTTCAAGCAGCAGAACCTGAACATGATTTTCAAATAGGCGGCGAGGACAGGAGCGCCATAGAAAAAGTAAAGGAAGTGCGAGAGGATGAGAAGCGCGAACTAAAGGCCAAGGTTGGCATAACAAAAAAACTATTCGGCTTTCTTGGCGGCAAAATAAAAATTTCGGAAGGCGAAATAGGCAATTTCTTTGAAGAATTTGAACTCAGCTTGCTTGAATCTGATGTGCAGCAGGATGCCGCGGAAGCCATTGTAAAAGAACTCAAAGGAAGAATTTTGGGAAAGGAAATAAGCGCAAAAGAGGACGCCACAAAATTCATTAAAAATGAAATACGTGCATCGCTTGCAAAAATAATGGAAACAAACAAAGTGGAGCTGCTTTCTATGAAAGGGCACCCCACTAAAATACTTTTTTTAGGGCCTAACGGAGCTGGCAAAACCACATCCATTGCAAAGGTTTCGGATTATTTGATGAAGAAAGGCAAAAGCGTGATACTTGCCGCGGGAGACACATTCAGGGCCGCTTCGATTGAGCAGCTAGAGGAGCACGCAAATAAGCTTGGAGTGAAAATGATAAAGCACAAATATGGCTCTGACCCTGCGGCGGTTGCATTCGACGCCGTGAAGGCTGCGGAAGCTAAGGGAATTGATTATGTTCTCATAGATACTGCAGGAAGGCAGGAAACTAATAGGAACCTAATTGAAGAGCTCAAAAAGATTGAACGCGTGGTAAAACCCGATTTGAAAATTTATGTTGGAGAGGCGTACACGGGGCAAGCTCTGCTGCAGCAAGCAACCGAATTTGACAAAGCTATTGGGATTGATGGATTTATTCTGAGCAAAATAGATACGGATGCAAAAGGCGGAACAGCGATTTCACTTTTGTACACACTCAAAAAACCGATTCTTTTTGTTGGGACGGGGCAGAGGTATTCGGATTTGCTTGAATTTAAGCCGGAATTTATAATTGACAGGATAATTTGAGCTGATGAAATGGAAAAAATAACCCAAAAAATATTCTTTTATGCCGGATTGGTTTTAGCCGCCATTTTCTTTTTTCAATCAATAAAATGGATTTCAATTATTCCGATCAAAGAAGCACTTGAAATTCTTGGAGTGAGTAACGACCCTCTAAAAATAATTTTTTTTGTATTTCTGTCGTACATATTATTTTTCCTTGCGTTTCCAATATTCAAAATTCTGTCAATGCTGGGAATCAGGAAGGATGTAAAAACGAAAATTGTAGGCAATATTATAACAAAGGGGTTCATGGGATTCTTTATTTTGTTCATTTCACTCATGTCATTTGCCGTATTTTTTGGCGGCTTTGGGAACATTTTTGAAGGAAAAATTCCTGAATTCCTCAACTGGCACCTATTCTGGTCCTTTCTCATTAATTCTTTTGTGAAACCGGAATTCGAACCTCTTGACAAAAAAGAAGGAATCTGAAAACAGTTCGTGCAGGACAGGGTCCCGTCAGGATTATCGGCATCAAAAAATAGTTTTGTATAAAAGCTTTTGGTTATATTTGCACACTGTGATGGATTCAGGTGTTAAGGCAAACTTTTATTCGCGCTAGCAGTATTTAGTACATGGCAAATTACAGGATATTCAAAACGCGAGAATTCGATGATGATTTTGAAAAACTTGAAAAATTCGAAAAAGAACGCGTCCGCAAGTTCCTTGCACAGCTTTCTGAAAAAGGCGGTTCTGTAGGCAAGCCGCTTTCCGTTCCATTTTTCAGGGAGAAGAAATTTTCGGGCAACAGGCTATATTTCTTGGTTTATGAAAATTTTTTTGTAATTCTGGCGGTTGCAATAAGCGACAAGAAGGCGCAGCAGGCAACCATAAACGCAATATTGTCAAAACTCGCGGCTTACCAAAGTTATGTTATGGAAACGCTCAAGAAAACGGGCACAATATGATTATTGTTTCCATTCGCTGATTCTGCCGTGCCTTATGTCCTCAAGACCCCTGGTTATCTTTGCTACAAGAGAGCGGTCAACTGCAGACCTTTTTTTGAGGCGCACATATTCTTTCTTTGAAATAGTCACTGTTTCCATTCAAACCACAATATAACTGCAGCACAGAAGTATAAAAATAATTCTATGCCCCATGCATTTCATTTAAAAGGATTATTCGATGAGAATTCTTTGCTGATTAGGGAAATGCTTATCCCATTGAAAATGGGATAACAGTCGCTCCCAAAGCGGCGAAAGGGTTGTAAGAGGTTTTTCAAATGAAAGTTTCTGAACTAAAAGCAAGGGCACCAGTGCCAGCAATGACGCTTGAGATTACTTCAAAGGGCGAACCGCGCCAATGGGCAAACGATAACGGCTCTGGCAAGGTATGCAGCTGCGCAGGAAAAGACGAGGACGGGCAGGAAGTTAGCATAAGCCTTTGGAATGACCAGATAGATGAGGTCAATGAGGGCGACAAAATAGAGATAACTGAGGGCTGGTGCTCGGAATTTCGCGGCCAGATGCAGGTTTCAACAGGCAAGAAAGGCGCACTAAAAGTGCTCAAATAACCCTTTTGCAAAAAACCAAATTCCGGATTAAAGGCATTTTAATCAATCTATAGCCGTATTTGACTAGTTTGACTAATTAAAGTGGCTGGTTTAAATACTCCGGAAGCAGCATATAGTAGTAGGATTGGATTTAGTAGCAAATACCTTTTTCTAAGGGTCTTCAAAGGATTGCTGAGAACAGGGGCTTGCGTGCCATTCCTTTGGTTAACGGAGGAGAAATAAAATGGAATTTGGGGATAGAGAAAATAGGTCAAGAGGCAGCAGAGGGCCGATACCGGTCAAAGAAGGCGACACATATGATGTCGAGATTGAAGGAATCGGCGAAAAGGGAGATGGCATAGCAAAAATCAACGGCTATGTGATCATTGTTCCTAATGTTAAGAAAGGCGACCAGGTAAAGGTGCGCGTCAACGCCGTAAGGGGCAAGGTAAGCTTTGGAGAAGTAATAGGAGAGGCAACCTCGGCAAGCGCTGCAGAAGAGGAACCAAAGGAAGACGGGGACGACATGGGCGAGGATTCAATGGATGAAGACCTTGACGAAACTGAAGAGAAAAAAGAGGAAGAGTAATTCTTAAAACAGGATTCAAAGGATTGGAAAAACAACGGGGGGAGAAAAAAATGTCAAGTCTTGATGAACTACTTGGGCTAGAGTCCAGCGAACAATTCAGGGTAAAGCTCCTAAAGCAGGAATTTAAGCTAAGGAAGAAACAGCCTGAGGCGTGGACAAAGACAAAGTACAGGCCGTATGCGAACTTCCGCACAAAGAAGAGGGAAGATCTAATAGACACAGCGGCAAGCGCAACAACGGCAAAAGTCATTGTTGCAAAAGCGTAAAACAACAGTTTCGGCTGTTGGGTACGACGGTTATCCCATCCGCAAGATGGGATAAGCCAATTTTATTTTTTAGGGACCCCGCAAGGGGCCCTGAACCTAATTTTTTCAAA
>DATDXA010000005.1:0-52028 GCA_035289485.1 archaeon
GCAATCTGCCAAACACTCAACTCGCCAAGTTTCATCTGCCTTACCACCCACTTGAGCTTTCTTTGGTTTAACGTTCTCATAGCAAGGTACTCAAAAGACCTTGCTAAATTCCTAGAGAGGACCTTATTTCGGGATAAGACAATTGGCTAACCAAAATGAAAAGGTTAAAAAGCCCTAAACCAAGCATGTATATTATGGCTCATATGCATGCGGAAGGAGATATTGAACTGGGCGGAGCACCCAAAATCAGCGCGCCAAAGAGCATGAGCGATAACTGGTTCCAAAAAATCGAGGATTACATCACAAGCGGAATTAGCAGGTTCGTTGCATTCCTATTCTTTTTGGTAACACTCGGGGCAGTGCTCGGATATATTGTTGCAATCAGGGGCGAGGGGGAATACCTAATACTCGTGCCTGCAGCAGCCGGCATTCTCTCATATTATAGCAGAGATTTTGCGGTGGCGGCGTTCGGGCTTTTTGTAATACTAATATTCATACTTTAAGAGCGGGATAAAAATGGGCGACTTATCACTTTCATCTGTCGAGTTCAAGGCACTTTCTTCAGAGTCTCGGACACGCATACTAAAGCTTCTTGCGGAGCGCAACTACACGCTCTCAGAGCTTTCCGCGAAAACCGAAATGGCGGCGCCCACGATAAAGCAGCACGCAACAATACTTGTGGAAAGCGGGCTAATTGAGCTTCGCGATGAGGGAAGGAAATGGAAATATTACGCGCTCACACGCAAGGGAAAGGACGTACTGGGGGCGCAAAAGCCGCAGCAGGCGAATATACTGCTGATACTCTCATCCACAGTGATAGTTGCGATGCTCGGGTTTGCAATACTTTCATCCAACATGGGGCTCTACTCCCCATCGGCTGTGCCAACGAGCATGGGGGCTTCACAGGAAATTACTATGGATTCACTTGCCAAGATGCCGCCTAGAACGGGTGAATCGTCTACATCAGCAATGAACGTTGATACTGCAAGATGCGAACCTAATTTCGAAGTTGAATATGCAACAGCGCCAAACCAGGGAATTAGCGCATCCGAATACTACGCGCAGAACTGCTACATAAATACTACAGAGCAAAAGTGCCTTGAGCAGGATTTTTACAACGAAGAGGCGCAAAGGTTTGGCGAAAGTGATGGCAAGCCGGATTGCGCATGGTTTGAACCGACCCAGAGATAATCGTCAATTGACGAATTGTTTAAATCTGTTTCTTAGCGCCATATATGCATGAAACCTGCCGGTTTTTTCGGAGGGATTGTTCTAATAGCGGCAATCGCGCTGCTGCTTGCGCTCTCTGCCCTTTCTGCAAAAAACCCAGCACAATACGCGGACACGGAAAGTGAAATCATCCGGATGCAGCACACCGCCTTTGAACGAGCGGAGGCTGAAATCTTTCTTGACCATGCGATTGAATACGCAGTGATTGAATCAGCGTTTCCGCCTGTTGAATCCGAAAAAACCAAGGCGCTTGCAAATTGGAAAATTATCGAATCGCTAAGAATGCTCGGCATCGAAGGTTTTGTATGTGACGATAATTGGCCCGAAGATGCGCGCGAAGAAATATCTACGCAAAATCTTGGCGCAATCACAAAAGCGCTGGTGACAAAAATCGGCCCACTTACAACAATTGAATACATTTTTTCAGGAGGAGAAGATGGCAAGCGACATATTTGCGCAAAAATCGAAAATGGAAATTATTCGGTGACGCTTAGAGTTCCACGCGGCTACAGGGTTTTGATGGCGGTGCCTTCGCCATGAATGGCACCGAGCTTATTTTCGCGCTGCTTGCAGTGGCGTCTTTTGCGGCATTTGCGGTTTTTTCTGAGCAGACGTTACTTGAAAAAGTAAAGGCGGCGGAAAGCCTTTTTGCGAGCAAAGCAGAGGCAACAGAGTGCGCCGCACTTGCAAACCAGTATTATGCGAATGCAGGGGGCACACTTCAAAAGAATATTGATTGCGCGATTTCAGGTGGATTTGCGTTCTCAGGAATTTCCAAATCCAGAGTAATGCCCGCCGCATTACAGAGTGCAAGCATGCTAATTGAGGTGGAGAGGCATTATGGATGAGAATGAAGTAGGGGCAAGAGGCTATTTTTCTAAAATCAATTCACGCGGGATTATTTTCACCCTTGATTCATTCGTTGCGTGCGCAATCCTGCTATTTTCGCTTTTTCTAATATTTGCACAAACAGGGGCACATGCACATGCCGCAGCAGAGCAGGCGCAAAATTCGGAAAAGGAATTTTTTGCCGCCGCACTTTCAGAGGCGATTGTGAAAAACCGTGATGATGCAAATCCGTTTCGCGGCTCTGCATATTACAATGAAGAAAAGAAAAGGGTTGAAGCGAATGTACTGGACGAAGCGCTGCTTTTGCAAGTCTCGCGGCAGGATTTCGGGAAATACTCGCTTGAAGCGCTTTATGAAAGAGATGCTGATGGCACAAGGTATTTTTTCAACTCCGCGGCCGGAGAGTGCATTGCAGTGGAGAGATTTGTTGTCATGAAAAGGGTTATTGAGAGTAAAACTATAATCGGAGTTGTTGTTTGTGGAAAATAGCGGGCTGCTTTCCATCGAGGCCGCCGCTTCGCTTGCAGTGCTCATAGTGATTGCGCTTTCCCTGCCTTCGCCGCAACCTAGTGGCGCGGAAAACCTTTTCACGATGCAAAAAATGGATGACATGCTCATTGTCTGGGCAAGAAACGGCACGGGAATGAATGAAATGGTGCAGGATGCCGAACTCGCTCTTGGAAAAGGAAATTTTGAAATTGAAATTTATGGAGAAGACCATTTACCTGCGGAACAAAAAATGCAAAACGGCAAGCTAACGGTCCGCGAAATAAGGGTTTTCTCCCCAACAGGGCCGCGTGCAATCAGGTTATCAGTCGCTCAATGAAATTTTTCCGCCGGATTTGCGGATGTGCAAAGTGATTTTTTTCGTGAAAGTGCTTTTGGATAAGTTGCATGCAACATTTTCCGGAAGCGGGAATGAAACAATGCGCTCAGGGGCTGCATGAACTGAAATCCTGCACCCGCCGGAAGCATTTACAGAAAGCCCTGAGATTTCCCACTCGCCAAAAATATCTGAAGACACGGATTGCGAAGAACTGTCCCCGAGAGAAGTTAGAAGCGCGGCTTTACTGGTTATGTTATTTGCAAACGCTTTGGCGTTCTGCGCATCAATTGCGGCGATTGCAGAATCGTGAAGGCCTGAGAATGCGGAAACAGAAACCGAAAGGAACCCAAGGAGTGCGGCGAGCAGAATCATGAACTCAAGGCTTGCTTGGCCTTTTGGATTCATCTAAATGTCCTCTATCTTGTCAAAAATTGAATCGGACTTTTTGGTGAAAACCTGCGCGCCTTTTTCAGCGGTTTTCTGCAGCTGCGAGACCAGAAGCAAAACTATTGCAACAACCGCGGCAAGAATTATTATCAATTCGATTGAAATCTGAGCCCGTTCGCCTGAGATGCCCAAAACCATGAGCAAAAATGGGTAAAAACAATTTATAAATATTACGTCGATTGACGATAACTAATTATATTAAGGGTTAGGAAGTATTGAATGTATTATACCGGTAAGGCCGCTATGGGCAGGGCGCGGAAAAAGCCCAAAGCTATGGAAGCTTTTCCACGATGAAGTTGATGCCACCCAAAATAAGATTATGAATATTAGTCTCAAAGCCGGCGAAAAAAACATTTATGTGGCCGGCTCACCTAAACGCCAAAAACTTTTAAAACAAGAAGTGAAATATTCCGTAGCAGGAAGATATGCGGCACATCAAGTGGAAATCCCACAAGAGAAATGGCGAGAAATAATGGATGCCGCAGAAACAGTTGCAAAAGGAGCCAAGTTTTATTCCGGGGACATTCCGAAAAATGCAAGAAGTAAGCTCAGAGAATTGCTTGGGTCAAAAGCACAGGCGTTTTGGAAGGAATATTTGTATGCGCTTAAAGAAATTAGGGGGCTTTGAGACCGCTAAGGCAGCTATTTATAGTTTTTGGATTTAATTCACTGCATGAACGCGCGCGAACGAAATGACCTTATCATTAGCTGGCTTACTATCAGCTTCGCATTCGCATGGATACAGGTAAATGTGCTCACCTCCGGTGGCGTGATGGACCTTGTCGCTGCATTTGTGATAATGCTCGTTGCGGTGGGCGCGGGATTCATACTCCATGAACTCGCACACAAGTACGTTGCAATACATTACGGCGCGCACGCCGAATTTCGTATGTGGAGAGAAGGCCTAATTTTCGCGATAATACTCGCATTTACAATTGGAATAGTATTCGCCGCCCCCGGAGCGGTATATGTGATGGGAAGAAGCATAACAACAAGGCAAAATGGTATAATCTCCCTAGCAGGGCCGGTAACAAATCTTGCGATAGTTCTTGCGTTTGGAATGCTTTATGGACTGCTCAATCCTGCAGGCTTTCTGAAGGCATTGATTGCATATACAATGCAGATAAACTTCTTCCTTGCCGCATTCAACATGCTGCCGATTTTTCCGCTAGACGGGAGCAAGGTATTTGCATGGAATAAGGGCATTTGGCTTGTTACAATAGCCATTGCGGCAGCCGGAGTGATTTTCTTTAATGATGTGCTTGCGTTGTTTTCAATGGCGTGATTGCACATTCCGAAAGCAAATTTATTGTGGAAATTAACACGGCGCAAAGTGGTTTAAGAACCTAAGTGCCAATACTTGCATGAAATTTGCTTTGGCGATTGGCGCACTGGGATTGTTGCTGCTTTCAGGATGCACGCAGCAGGAGCAGAATGCGTGCGCGCAGATTATTACACCGGCGGTTTCTCCGGACGGCACATGTAGAGAATACCCGACGCCTTGCGATGTCCCGGACGGATACACTGTTGTTGAAAAATGCGCAGCATCGGCAAACCTTTGCGCAGGAATTGTATGTGAAGACAAGTGTGTGGGCTCGACCCTTTACACAAACGGCTTGTGCTCTAACGGAAAATGCAATTATAACCAGCAGTTTGACAATTCCGCATGCGTAGTACAGGAAGAAAATTTCCAGTTCGATGCAAACCTTGTCTTCTGCGACTACGATGCGATTTCAAAGAAATACGTGCTCTTCTACCAGATAAGAAACAGAACAGACAACATCCCGACTTATAGGTCCTCGATTTGGCTCAACGTGCCCGCATTAAATTATGGCAATGAGAGGACAATACAGGCAAGTTACAAAAAGAATCAGATACTCTGGGAAAACCAGTCATACAGCTTCCTTGGGGAGAGATTCCGCGGGCAGGCCTGGGAAATACGAGACCAGAACATATTCCTGCCGCTTGACTTTGAGCTAATCTACTGTGAGCCCGAATTTTCGGATAATGGAGAATGCACTTCGCAAAATGGCGTACTTATAGCGCAGGGAAATACTGCGCAGCTTTGCACAAAGCCAGAATTTACATAAGTGCGGTGAATGGAAGCAGATTATAGGTCAGCGAATACTATTTATCTCACATAACTTGGCCTGAATGCCTGCGCAACTGTTGCCTTGAACGCATCGTAAGATTCCATTGTTTCCTTTGAAATAGAAGGCTGGACTTTTTTCATTGCCTCTTCAAAATTTGAAAGCTTGATTTCCGTTGGCTTGAAATTTGCCTCCTGCATAGCAATCAAGGCAGCCTCCCTAATCAGCCCTTCGATGTCTGCTCCGCTGTAGCCTTCGGTTTTTTCTGCCAAATCTGCGCCTGAAACATTCTTTGCAAGTGGAACGCCTTTTAGGTGTATTCCAAAAATAGATTTTCTAGATTCAATATCAGGAGCTGGAACTTTCACAATCTTGTCAATTCTCCCAGGCCTCATGAGCGCAGGGTCTATCAAATCAGGCCTATTGGTGGCGGCAATGAACACAACGCCCTTTAGCTCTTCGATTCCATCTAGCTCGGTGAGAAGCTGGTTTACCATGCGTTCTCCAACGCCAGAATCCATTGACATCCCCCGGCGCGCGGCTACGCTATCTATTTCATCGAAGAAAACAATGACTGGAGAGACCTGCCTTGCCCTCTGGAAAACCTTGCGAATTCCCTTTTCACTTTCGCCAACCCACATGCTGATTAGCTGCGGGCCTTTTATGCTTATGAAATTTGCCTCGGATTCTGTTGCAACAGCCTTTGCAATTGCGGTCTTTCCGCATCCGGGTGGGCCGTAGAGCAAAATTCCGCGCGGTGGCTTTATCCCCATTTTCTGGAAGCTCTCGGGATTTTTGAGCGGCCACTCAACTGCCTGCTTTAGCTCCATCTTCACCTGTTCAAGGCCGCCGATATCGCCCCATTTGACATTTGGAATTTCAATTGCAACTTCCCTTAGCGCGGAGGGCTGCACATCCTTTAGCGCCTCCTGGAAATCCTCGCGTTTAACTTCGAGGGCTTCGAGAACCTCTGCAGGAATTGTTTCTTCCTCAAGATTTATTTTGGGAAGGTAGCGGCGCAGCGCCTTCATTGCGGATTCTTTTGTAAGGGCCTCAAGGTCGGCGCCCACAAATCCGTGCGTGATTCCCGCAAAATAATCCAAGGAAACCTCGTCAGAAAGCCTTTTTGTAGCCAATTCAGAAATCAGCGAATTTACTTTCAGGCTGGGATTTTCCTTTATTCTTCTAATGCCTAAATCTAAATCAAAATTGGCAATAAGCTTTTCTAAATCTTTGGAGTCGGCGTCCTTTGGAAGTTTTTTTTTGCAAAAATCTAAAAGTTTCTCAGTTAATTCATCACGTGAAACATTTTGTTTGGTTAAAATATCGGCAAATGTTTTGTTTTTCTCCGAATCTTTTGATTCTGAACCGTTTGAGTAAAGAGCCGTTAAAATACCCGCTTCTTGTTTGGTGAATCGAGTAAGCGGCATCCCCCTTGAATGTATCTGCAAAATATCGAGCCTCCCCTTCTTTGAAGGAACGCCGATTTCTATTTCGCGGTCAAATCTTCCTGGCCGGCGCAGTGCCTCATCAATGCTATTAATCCTGTTTGTGGCACCGATCACAATTACCTGCCCGCGCGATTCCATGCCATCCATTGCTGAAAGTATCTGCGCAACAACTCGCCTCTCAACTTCGCCGACGACCTCGTCCCTTTTTGGGGCAATCGCATCAAGCTCGTCAAAGAAAATTATCGAAGGCGCGTTCTTCTCCGCATCCTTGAAAACCTCACGTATGCGCTCTTCTGCTTCGCCTACAAATTTGCTCATGATGCTTGGAGAACTGATTGAGATGAAATGCGCCTGCGTCTCGTTCGCAACCGCTTTTGCGAGAAGTGTTTTTCCGGTTCCCGGAGGGCCGTAGAGCAAAACCCCTTTTGGAGGATTTATTCCAAGGCGCCTGAAAATTTCCGGATGCCTCATCGGAAGCTCGATCATCTCGCGCACCTTTTGCACCTGCTCTTCAAGGCCGCCAATGTCCTCATAAGAAATTCGCGGGATTCCGCCGAGTGCGTCCTGCACCGGCTCTTCTTTGAGAATGAATTGCGTGAAATCGGTGACCTTTACAATGCCGCGCGGATTTGTATCAATCACTTGGTAAATAAAACCAGAGCCAAAAACGCTGATGAGAACGCGATCTCCCTTATTGAGAGGCCTTCCTATAAAATTCTTTTTCAGTATCCTGTCATATCCGGAAGCAATTATGCGAACTTCCTGAGTGGGCGCGAGAACTACCCTTTTTGCTTCGGTGAATTCTGCCTTCTGCACATTCACTTTTTCCCCAAGCCCGACTCCCGCATTTCGCCTTATGAGATTGTCCATTCTGATTATGCCCTTGCCCTCATCTTCCTGGCGCGCCGGCCATATGACCGCCGCGGTTCTTTGTGTCCCTATGATTTCTACAATGTCACCTGAAGTTACGCCAAGATCCTCTTTTGTTTTGCGGTCAAGCGTGATGATGTTTCTTCCAACATGCGAGGGATCAGGTTCTTCGACCCGCAGGGAAATCTGCCGATGCTTTACATCTGCCATAAAAGAGGGGAACGCGGTAACGAATAAGAATATAACTAATTGCCAAGTGAGGATGGGAAATGGCAATAATGCACTTTATTGCAAGGAAAAGGCGATACCACCGTTTGGGAGCAGTGCAATTACATCATCTATTGTGATTTGCGCATTTTTCCCAAGCTTTGAGCGGAAAATTCCAAGTAGTCTTTTCGCGCCCTCGCCTTTTGGCATATCGCCAAATGAGAGCCGCATTGAAAAGTCCGCCTTTTTTTCAACCGTTTGCGGCGGCCCTGAAAAAAGCTCCAATGCGCCGTCGGTTTGCTTAAAGCCTATTGAGAGCGAAAGAGGCGTTTTCTTATACCACTCGCGCTCGCCATAAATCATGAATGCGCCGGTGCCAATTGATTCGCCTGTTGGGGCGCTCTTGCTCACCTGCTCTGGGCGCGCGGAGTACACATCAACTGAGGGGAGCTTTTGCTCCCAGGCTTTTGAAAAAACGGCGGCGAAAACAGCGGCCTGCGCAAGGGAATCTTTTCCCGGCTTGCGCCCTTCTGTTTTGAGGATTGTGTGTGGCGCGCCGTGAATATCCGCATGGAAATAAACATCGTTTTTGTCCATGAGCTTTTTTACAACAACCTCGTTGCTCTTGGCATCGCGCCCCGCGACAACCAAAAAGCCCTCGCCTGTGAAAAACCAGTGGTACTTCTCAAACCATCTGCGCTCGCGCTTTTTTACGGCCTTTATCTCCTTGCCCTTTTTCGAGGCTTCGATTGCCATCTTGCGTGAAATTTCCTTTGTGCCCTTCTCAAGGCCGAGGAGTTTTTTCTTTGCCTTTTTGGAAAGAGCATAATAGCTTTCGGCATTTTCGCGTATTCCTTTTGTGAAATCTATTTCAATGCGCATTCAAAGCCCCCTTGATTTTCTTATGGCGTGAATTAGCGCGTCCGTTCTTGAATCGAGCTTGTAAAATGGCTCGGTTACATAAAATATCTGCCTATCTTTTACAAAATCCTGAATGCCTGAGAGGTTCTCGAAATATTTCTTCCCAACCCCCTTGTGATAGGATTCAATGTCCTTGTAGATGTGGCGCGCAAGAATGTTCCAGTTTCCAGAGCCAAGAATTCCTGAGAGAAAATAAAGATTGTCATCCTTTTTCACTTCATCGAGGAACTTTTTTAGAAAATCCTTGTCCGTGAGATCGGTCTGCAGAAGGGTTAGCACCTCAAGGCGGTAGTCGAACTTTCTAAAATCTACCTTCGGGCCATAACCTGTGAGAAGGCCTTCTTTTGCAAGGAAATCAAGTGAGGATTTTATCGTGGCCTTATGGTACCCCGTGAGCTTTTGAATATGGCGCACATTCGGAGAAACGCTCCCGTTTTTTAGCAGCGCAGTGAGAATATTTAGCCTAACCTCATCATCCATTTTCATTATAGCAGCCATGCAAATCAATGATATTTTGGCACAGCAGTTTTATTAAAAGATGTTCAAAAATCACATCAAAAGCCCGTGATATTATATAAGCAATATAAGGAGCAATAGTATTTGTAGAAAAATCTAGGGGGAATCCAATCCTAAAAAGTGAATCAAGCAGGATGGGGCTATGCTCACCAAGCTAGGAAAAGAAAACTCTTTTTCCACGCCCCATCCGCTTCTCCTCAAAAATTCAGTCTTTCTTCGCTTCTTTTTCAGGTTCCTTTGCACCCGCCTGCGTTTTCGCAGCGGCTCTTGCCTTCCACTCGTTCTTTGTTTCGCAGTCCATGTTAACGCACATCTCAAAGCGATAGCGCTGCCCTACGACCTTAATTTTTGGAGTTCCGCACTTATCGCATAAAGTGCCAAGCGCTTCAATTTTCCCTTTCTGTGGGAGCGGATATGTGTTAGTGCATTTTGGATAATTAGTACAGCCAAGAAATCTTTTCTTGTTTTTGCTTATCAGCATCCGAAGCTGCCCGCCTTCACACTTGCCGCAGGCCCCAACTATTGAATCGCCCCGTAGAGCTGTGCGCAGCTCCGAACCAATTGAATCCTTGTGCTTTATCATGCCCTCAAGGATGCGCAAGAGCAGCTTGCGCGAGGCTTCAACAACTTCCTTTTTGGATTTTCTCCCCGCCGCGACCTTGTCCATTTCCTTTTCAAGAAATGCGGTCATCTCCGGCTTTACCGCGTCAACTTCGTGCTTCTCAAGTGAATCCACTACAGCGAATGCAATCTCGTTTGGCTCTAGTGCCTTGCTCCCTGAGATGTATTTTCTCGCATAAAGCTTCTGGATGATTGTGTGCCGCGTGCTTTTCGTCCCGATGCCGAGCTCTTCCATTAGCTTTAGAAGGGTTGATTCGCTATAGCGCGTGGGCGGCTGGGTTTCTTTTTCAAGCATATCAAGTTTTTCGAGCCGCACTTTCTCGCCCTCTGAGAGCGGCGGGAGAATTACTTCTGAAATCTCGGAGTAGGGGTAAACCGCTTTCCAGCCGGGTTCTACGATTTTCTGCCCGTGCGCAACAAAGGGCTCAGTTCCAAGCATAATGTCAACCGCCTGATTTTCCGTGATTGCATCATCGCAGAGCGTTGCAAGGAACCTTCGCACAATCAGCTCATATATTTTCCAGTCGCGGTCCCCGAGCTTTTCTTTGGGGGCGGCAGTTACAGGATAAATCGGCGGGTGGTCCTTGGTTTCCTTTTTTCCCCTCGAAGGCGAAAGTGTTTTTTTGGCGAGCAAAAATTCCGCGTCCTTGCGAAAGTCACTGACCTTTGAAACTTCGCCAAGCACCTCACGCAAATTCAATGTCTCTGAATATACTGTGTTGTCTGTGCGCGGATATGAAGTGTATCCCATCTGGTAGAGGCGCTCGGCTATTTCCATTGCCTGCCCTGCGGAAAAACCGATTGTTGTTGCCTGCCGCAAAAAATCGGTTGTGTTGAAAGGAGTCGGCCTTTTGAGAATTCTTTTCGAGCTCTTGATTGCTTTCACTACTCCGAATTCCTGCTTTTTGAGAAACGCCGCTTCGGCTTCGGTCTTTTCCCAGAATTTGCCCTTCTTGTGCTCGGCCTGAAATTTTTTGGAATTCTTCTCAAAAAGCGCCAGCAGCTCCCAGTAGCTTTTTTTTATGAATGCGAGGCGCTCTTTTTCCCTTGAAACTATTATGCGCAAGGTCGGGCTTTGCACCCTTCCGACACTTAGGTAATCTTTCCCAAGCTTACCTGAAACAAGAGAGAGAAAGCGCGTGAGAACCGCGCCCCAGATGAGATCGATTTCGCGGCGCGAATCAGCTGAATCCGCAAAATTGTAATCAACTGCCGAGAGCTTTGAAAATGCGTCTGAAATATCCTTTTTTGTAATTGCCGAGAAGTATGCGCGCTTCGCTGCGATTTTTGGGTTTATGGATTTTATATAATTGAGAGCCTCTACTCCGATGCTCTCCCCTTCTCTGTCGGCATCTGTTGCAAGAATTACTTCGTCCGCTGTTTTGGCGGCAGTTTTGAGCGCGGAAATTATCGCGGCTTCGGTGCCCACATAATCAATCTCGGCATCAACCAGCTTTTTGAGATCTGTCCCTACCCAGTGGCTGTATTTTTTTGGAAACTCGACATCTGAAATATGGCCGCGCAGCGGGATTACCATATAATCCTCATTGCCGATTTTGAACGAAAAAACCTGCGCGGAGCCAAGAGAAGTTGCTCGCACATCCTTGCCCGCAAGAAGCGAGGCTATGTTCTGCCCAGCAATTGATTTTTCGGCGATTACAAGCTTAAGCATGGAGCCACAGAACCCTTAATGCCCAAATGAAAATTTAAAGTGGACAGGGAGGAGCAGTTTAGAAAAACCATACAAGCGAGCGGGCTTTGCTTTGCAGTCTCACTCAAGCGTCTTCTGAAGCGAGAACGCGGGCAGAGCCTTGGACTTTTTAACTTCCGAAATAACAACAAGAGTTTTTATGTCAAGCACGCCATCAAGTGAACCGAGGCGCTCGACGAACTTCTCTGCCGAATCAAGGTCCGGGACAACGAGCTTTAGGAAAATATTGTACTCGCCAAGCACCTGATAGAGCTCAATTACATAATCGAGTTCCTTTAGTTTCTTTATCACGTCGCGGTTCTTTGAAAGCTCTGAGCGTATCTGCACAAAAACAGGGTTTTCATAACCCAGTGCCTTGAGATTGAGGTCCGCGCTAATCGCATTGATTATCCCGCGCCTCTTGAGGCGCTCAACCCTTTTTTTAATCGCAACATCAGTTAGCTTCACTTCATTTGCAATGGTGCTAAAAGAAGCCCTTCCGTCCTCCAGAAGAAGGCCCAAAATCTTGTGATCAATCTTATCCAGAACTTCCAAAAATAAAACCCCAAAAAGAAACTTTTCTTCCCCTAAACGGTTTTCTAACACAAAAGCATTAAAAAGTTAAGTTTCCGAATGGAATGCACTTTTCCCATTGCCAATGGTTAAGATTTTTTCCAACCCTAATTAGAGCAAATGGAAACCGATAGGCCGATAAAGGAAGTTCTCCAAAGGATTGCGTTTGAGTGCCAGGAGAGCGGGGCTACCAAATGGCAGGTCCTAAAGATCATCAAAGAGCTCGAGGAGTTTGAAGGAACGGAGCAGCAGCTGAGAAAAAACGCCTCGGAGGCGCTTGAGAAGCTCAATCCTGAGGCCGCAAAAACATTTCTTTCATTTGAAAAAATGCGGGTGTATACTTCTGCGCAAAAGCTCGAGCCATTTGACAGGGGCAATATCATAAAATCCCTCCTTAAAGAAACCGGAATCAGCAGGCATGTTGCGGAAAAAATCGGCTCGGAAGTTGAAGGAAAAATAAAGGACCTCAAGATAGAGTACCTCAACACGCACATCATAAGGGAGATGGTAAATGTCAAGCTGCTCGAGTACGGCCATGAGCCTGTGCACAGCCAGTATGCGCGCATAGGAATGCCGGTTTATGAAGTGAAGAAGAATCTTGACACGCGGGGATTTGACGGCTCTGAAATACTTGCCGAATACAACTGGCTTGCGGAAATCCCCGCGCAAGCAAGGGAGATGCACTTTGAGGGAATGATTCATATATGCGCCCCGCAGGATTTTTCAACAAAAATATTCTGCGCCGCAAAATTCCTGAGCGGAAGCAAAGAGGATGTGGCGCTCGGGGCGCAATCAATGGATTCGCTCTGCACACTGCCACTCACACTGAGAGGTTTCAACTTCGCATCCGCCGGCGCGCAAAAAATCACCAAAAAGAAAATGGCGCAGGAATGCGAATCAATAGGAAAAACTTTCGCGCTCACAAAAAGGCGCAGGCTATCCGAGCTCTCGCTTTTCGCAGAAAGCAGCTGGCAGCAGGCAGCAGGCAAAAAGAACGATGCGGTGAAACTTGCAAACGGCCTTCTTACACAATCGCTTGAAAGCATTGGATTTTACATCTCAGTGGATTCCAAATACCAGCTAAAGCTGATTGAAAAAAACTCCGCGCCCGAAAAAATGCTGATAGCCTCGCAATCCCGCGCAAAGACCGCGGCATTTGAAGAGCTGCTGCTTGCAGGAGAGCAGACCGCGGTGATGCAGGCGGTTGCGGTAAACCTTCCAAAGATTGCCGAACTCTCACTTGGCAGGGAGGAGAGATTCTTTGAGAACATTGATTCGGTAAAGGACGCCACTAAGGCGCTTTGTGAGAAGAAAAAGGAGGCGCTGCAAAAGCGCCCCTACTTCGAGAAATGGATGGCAGAAGAATCCACGAATGCTGTGTGCCTCTCAGGGCTGCACGCCGCATCTGCGGCAATCAATCAGGACGATCCTGGAAAAATAGCGGAAACGGCTATAGCATCGCTCCAAAAGGAAGGCTATGCGGTTTCTGAAAATATTGAAAATGCGGCGCAGAAAAGATTTGGCGTGCAAGAGCAGCGAGAGGAGATTCAGAAAATTCTTCTTGGAATGGGCGCTAAAACAAGAAAGTCCTATGGCTTTAGGTACCTGGCAGCCACAATGAAAGAGGCGGAGGGGCTTCTTGGTGACTGCCCGTTTGTTGAACTGCGGGCTGCTGGCAAGCAGCAGTAAAAGCAACAGCGCGGAATGAATCAGATAAATTTTTGCGCAAAATCAGCGCGAAGCAAATTTCTCATAATCCCTTATCAGCGTGAAGCGCTCCATGTAAATCTGCGTCTTCACCGCTTCAAAGAGCGGGACAAGAACAATTAGGGCTATTAGAAGCGAGAGGAAATTTCCCGCCATGAAAAAATAATCCACAAGGAACTCTAAGAATTGCAGCGCTGCGAGCGCAACTATTCCAAAAATCATCACAATAAGCACAGTGCCAAGGTTTTTGCGCATGAAATCCCAATTCGAGAGCACGGAGGCGCCAAGACTCTCCTCATCAACCACTATTGTCTGCGGGAGAAACAGGAACACTGCAGAAATCACAAGAAGGCACAAATTTACAAGAAGAAGAGGAACACCCGCATCAAGAAGAAGCGAGGATGCGACAGCCGCAATTACAGTGAACGCCGCAAGGAACTTGAAGTACTTGAACCCGAACTTCTGGATTTTTTCCGAAAGGTAATAATTTGTCTTTATGGCGCTCAAATCGCGCCTCACTGAAAGGACCATTACGCAGACAAGTATTGAATAGAAGAAAAGAAATGCGAGCGAAATTGCAAGCAGCAAAAGAGATTCAAGCGGCGGCGCCTTGAGAAAGCCATATCCTATAAGCACGGTGCCTGAGGATACGAAAGCGTTTGAGAGCCATGCTAGCGGAAAGACAAAAATGAGCAGAAGCGCGAAAGCGAGAGCGGTCGGAAAATTGCCAAGATATGCCCTTACAGAACGAAGAAAATCCATTGTTACCCCTGTAAGTACAGGGTTCTGAAAAGTATTAAAAACGAGCGCACAGGGCCCATTTCACTTGGTTTCTGAAGGGGCCTCAAAATGCTCAATAAGCAGCCTAGATCCCCAGCCAAGAATCCCCGCAAGCACGAAATAGAGGAAATGCGAGCCTATAAAAAGAGCCATAAAATCCAGGCCGAAAGCAGAGATGTCAGAGCACAGGAACAGACCGCATCCGGCACCTGTGCCTATTTGGCCGGTTGGCAATATTCCCAGCCCATTGGTTGCAAGAAATGCCTGGTTCGCATAATACCACCAAACTGAAAGCTGGTATGCAAGATATGAAAAAACCGCAAACAGCGCAGGAAATGCGTAAATGAAATTGCTGCCAAAACCGAACTCGCTTCTAAGATATGGAATTAGCATGTAAATGAAAAAGAAGCCCGCAATCGGAACGAAAAAAAGCATGTAATCAAGCTTCCAGATGTCCGTGCCAAGAACCCATGGCTTTATGCCTGAATTGGAAAACACATTGCTGAGGACAAAAAGCAGCAGGTATGAGAGCGCGAAAAGGGACAAAAGCTTTAGATTACGGGAATCCATTAAAACCAATGTAAAAGAGCCGCAATCGGTTTAAAACAATTATGATTCGAATCCCATTATGAGCGGCCAAATAGAGCTCCCGTGGATTGAAAAGTACAGGCCAGAGAAGCTTTCTGATGTTGTTGGCCAGAAGGAAATCACTTCAAGGCTTGAAAATTACGTAAAGCACAAAACAATGCCAAATTTGCTCTTTGCAGGGCAGGCGGGAATCGGGAAAACAAGCTGCGCTGTTGCGCTTGCAAAGGAAATGTTTGGCGACAATTTCACGCACAACTTTTTAGAGCTTAATGCCTCTGATGACCGCGGAATTGATGTTGTTCGCGAAACCATCAAAAATTTTGCGCGAACGCTCGCATTCAACCAGGGGTTCAAGATAATATTTCTAGATGAAAGCGATGCCCTCACTTTCGATGCGCAGCAGGCACTTAGAAGGACAATGGAGAGGTATGCCCGCACATGCAGATTTATAATGAGCGCGAACTACTCCAGTAAAATAATTGAACCAATACAATCGCGGTGCGTAATATTTCGCTTCAGCCAGCTCTCTTCAAAAGACATTGAAGCAAGAATCAAGGATGTTTCAAAAAAAGAGGGCGTGCAAATTGATGATGCGGCAATAACCGCGATTGTGTATGTGTGCCAGGGAGATATGAGAAAGGCGATTAATGTTTTGCAGGCGTCCGCAACAACCGGCTCTAAAATTACCGAGAAGACCATTTATGAGGTGAGCGCGCGTGCTCGCCCGGAGGAAATAAAGGGCATGGTAAAGCTTGCACTTTCAGGAAAATTCCTTGAGGCGCGCACCATGCTTGATAAACTCATGTACGAATACGGCATGTCCGGAGAGGATGTGATTTTGCAGCTTCACCGCGAGATGATTGAAATGCCAGAAGACGAGGTTCCGGGAAAAACCAAAATCGAACTGATTGATAAAATCGGCGAGTACAATTTCCGCATGGTGGAAGGCGCAAATGAGAGGGTGCAGCTTGAGGCGCTTCTGGCGCAGTTTTTGAAGTATAAGAAATAGTTTTAAAGAGAAACAGTGTAATTTATTGGATGAAAAAAGTCGTTTTAATTTTGCCACTATGTTTACTTTTAGCAGTATTTGTTTGGAGTTCCGGATGCGTAACCAAAAAAGATAACTCGGCAGGGGACTTGATTGAATCTGGCGAATATTCCGAAATTAGGAAAATGCCCAATAACGAGTTCTATCTGATAATGAAAGACGGATTCTATAACACAACTGAAGGATATAAAATAAAATTTCTTTATGGCAAAGGCTGGCAGTACACCCCATCCCTTACAGGATCGGTAAAATTAGTAAAAGTCAGTGACACTTATCCATACAATACTGTTGCTATGATTAATATCACTAAACTTCCAATAGATACTTATCATCTTGAATCGACTATGCCTGAACTTAAACAAAAACTAATAGAAGGAGTGGCTATTGACAACAACCAATATACTAATTATAAATCAACAGGAATACGTGATATAAAGTTGGGGCAAATCGATGCATTCAATATTGACTTTGAGTATAGCGCTGACATCGATAAAAACCGGTTTGCATATATACAAACTGGCAAGAAAATCCGGGTATATGCCTTTGTACAAAACGGTTATAGCTATGAAATACTTTATGGTGCAGAACCTGATTTATATTCAAATTATTTAACAGAAGCGGACCAGATGATGAAAAGTTTTGAGATCTTCGAAAAATAGAAGGCCTAAGCGAAATCGGTGAGCCTCTTTTGATGGAAGGCATTGTCCAAAAGTTTGCTGTTCTTGAGCCAAAACTTCAGGGGAATTGTTAATTTGGTTTCCAGGTATTTCATAGCCAATTCAAGGCTGCCGAAAGATAGCGGATTTTTCTTCAGTGCATCCCTTGCAGTTTCACGGCATTTGAATACACCCAAAGAAGGTGTCCCTGAATCCCCAATCTCTCGGAAAACTATTGCAGTCGCTTGTTTTTGTTCACGCAACAAGTATTCGGTTACTGCAATTCGAACCGCATAATAACCGCCTGCAGTATTTTCTGCGTATGATGTTCTTCCGCCATAGTTTTCGAAATCGGACATGAAGGTTGGCTCCTTTGAATCTATGTTCCACATTGCACCGGGTTTCCATACCTCCAACAATTCATAACTCCATTCTCTTGGCACAAGCACAATAGAGTAATAGTTTTCAAGATAGTTCGATTGGAATACCCTTACATCGCTAATTTGTGGAAAATATTTTATTTTATCTTCTATAAAATGCTCAGAAAGATTGCTGTCAATTGCCGTGATTGCGAATCTGGTCGGCACAAATTTCCTTTTCTTTTTCACGCCAAGCATCCCGGCGCTGAGGATTTTGTGCAGCTGGTTCACGCCCACATCGCTTTTGTATAGCTCGACCATTGCATCGAGCGATTTTGCATCTGTATCTGAAACCAATTTGTCGATTTTCGGGTTCACGCTCGGGTTCTCGGTCATTGAAAACTTTTTGAGCCCTGCCTGCGGGCCCATGGGCGCGTGAAAATCTGAAAAGGATGCTCCGCGGATTGTCGGCCTGCCATCGAGCTCCATTTCAACACCCACGGGCTTTTTTGCCATCAGAGTTTCCTGAATTTCAAGAAGCTTGTAATCGGGATTCGATGCTTTTGAAATTTCTATCGGGATGTTGCCGCGCACCAGATTTTCGCGGAACGAAATTATTTTCTCGGCACTTAGGCCAAACCACTTATCGGTGTCATCCGCAAGCCACACATCGCCATCTTCAAGAGCGGGAGCCATTGGAGAGAGATTAACTTTTGGGTAACCGTGCCATGAAACAAAAACCCCTGGAGGGGAATGGGTTTGCAAATTTTTACTATCGACCTGCTTTGCTGCGAGTGTGCGTTTTTCAAAGCGCTCTAAAATGAAGCATTTTGGGCCGCACCACAATCTTCCCTTGCATTTGACGCAGACCTCAGGGGAGGGGGTAATTGTAATTTGCATAAACACAATCTGGCTGAAAGTAATTAGGCTTTACGTAAAATCACGCCTTTGCAAGATTGCCTTTGCCTTGGATTGCCCTGAGCATATCAAGGGCCGTCCTTTCGGCATCGAGAATTTCTATCTCAACAGGCTTATTCTTCTTGTTATAATGAGTGATTATGTTGCCTGACTGCTCCGCAAAATCAGGCTTTTGCCTGCTAAGCTCGATTATGAGTATGTCCGTTTCTTTGTCATATTTATATTTCATATCTTCCCACCTTGGCTTTGTATGCCGTGATTACTATAATATCATTCCCCTTTTCCTCGTATATAACCCTTAGTACATATCCGTTGAGGCGCCTGTGCGCAATCTTTCTGCCGTAATTTCCCGCAGTTATAATTTCAGGTTCCGAAACGCATTCTTCCACCATTAAGGCGCTCAGGCGGTATTTTACCAGCCTTTCATGCGCATGCGGAGTAATGATTATTGGCATCAAAAAATAGGCAAAAGAAAGGCGTAAGAGCTTTTGCAGGGTTCGGTGCCGGTGCGGGAAACGAATATTAAAGGCAGGAGAGAAATAGCTATATGGAAAAAAGTGGTGAGAATGAAGACCTTTTCCTACAGCTCGTGAAAGGGCTTGAAGACATACGAATGGGCAGAATAAAACTGTGGAAGCCAAAGGCTGCTGATTGAATCTTAGCCATTAGCTTGTGAAACGCCCACAAAACTGTTTTTATTGCTTCGCGAGCCTAAATTTAACCTATGGCAACAAAGGGCATAACACTTGAGTTCCCTGACGGAACCAAAAAGGAATTCCCGAAAGGAACCACCGCGATGCAGGTTGCAGAAGGGATAGGCCCTCGGCTTGCAAAGGAAGCGCTCTCTGCAAAACTGGATGAAACCGTAATCGAACTTGAGCGGCCCATTGAAGAGAGCGGCAAATTCCGCATCCTCACATGGAACGATGATGAGGGCAAAAAAAGCCTGTGGCATACCGGAGCGCATGTGCTCGCAGAAGCTGTGCGCTCACTTTATGCGGATGCGCGAAACACAATAGGCCCGGCGCTTGATGAGGGGTTTTACCAGGATTTTTACACAAAAAATCCTTTCACTCCGGAAGATTTTGAAAAAATCGAAAAGAAAATGATGGAGATAATAAAATCGAAGCGAAAAATAGAGCGCGAAGTCGTTGACAAAAAAACCGCGCTCTCAAAATTCAAGGACAACAAGTTCAAGCAGGAGCTCATTGAGGAGTTCGCGGGCTCTGGAAAAACAATCACGCTCTACACACAAGGGACATTCATTGACCTGTGCAAGGGCGGGCATGTATCCAACACTGAAAAAATCGCGGCGGTAAAGCTCACAAAAGTTTCGTCCGCTTACTGGCGCGCAGACCAGAAGCGCGAATCGCTGCAGAGAATTTACGGAATCGCATTCCCAAAAGCCTCGATGCTTGAAGAGTATGTGAAAGCGCATGAGGAAGCGGAGAAGAGAAACCACATGAAGCTTGGAAAAGAGCTCGGGCTTTTTTCAATGCAGGCGGAAGCTCCGGGATCTGTGTTTTTCCACGAGAAAGGCACAGCAATCTGGAATTCGCTTACAGAATTTGCACGCGCGCAGCAGCGCAAGCGCGGGTATAGCGAAGTTATGACGCCCATAATTATGAAAAAGGAGCTCTGGCTAAAGAGCGGGCACTATGACCACTACAAGGAGAACATGTATTTTACAAAAATTGATGACGAGGAATATGCGGTAAAGCCGATGAACTGCCCCGGGCATATTTTGGTGTACGCGGCAGGGCGGCACTCGTATAGGGATTTGCCGATTCGCATGGCTGAGTTTGGAATGGTTCACAGGCACGAACTCTCAGGGGTTTTGAACGGGCTTTTGCGCGTGCGAAAATTCACGCAGGATGATACGCACATTTTCTGTACGCCAGAGCAAATTGAAGGCGAGGTTGCCGCGCTACTCGAAATGGTTGATGAATATTACAAAACATTCGGGTTTGAATACAGAATCGAACTAAGCACTCGCCCTGAAAAATCAATGGGCGCAAAGGAAGTGTGGGACAGGGCGGAGAGCGCGCTCAAGAACGCACTCAAAAAAATGGGCCGCGAATTCAAAATTAATGAAGGCGACGGAGCATTCTACGGACCCAAGATTGATTTCCATATCAAGGACGCACTTGCAAGAAGCTGGCAGCTTGGAACCATACAGCTCGATTTCCAGATGCCTGAAAAATTCGCAATAAGCTACATTGACAAGGATGATTCTGAAAAAAGGCCCGTGATGATACACCGCGCAATCTTTGGCTCGATGGAGAGATTCATCGGAATACTTATCGAACACTATGCAGGAGCGTTCCCACTCTGGCTCTCACCTGTGCAGGTGAAAGTGATTTCTGTAAGCGAAAAGCACGCGGACTACGCTGAGAAGGTTCACAAATTGCTTTTAGAAAAAGGGGTGCGCTCAGAACTTGATGTGCGCGGGGAAACAGTCGGCTTCAAGGTGCGGCAGGCGCAGATGGAGAAGGTTCCCTTTGTTGTGAATGTTGGGGAGAAGGAAGAGGAAAAGGGAACGATTGCGGTGCGAGACCGCGCGGGAAAAGTCGAGTTTGGCTTGAAGGCCGCGGAGTTCGCAGCGAAAATTATTCAGCTCTCAAATGAGCGCAAATAAAAAACACCAATCTGTTTTATCTGAAATACCGGATTTGCCCACTTACTTGGGGTTGGCAACTTTCTTTTAGCTGCAAACGGAAAGAAAAGGGTTTTAAACAAAAAAACCCATGTATAACCTGATTTTATGGCAGATTACATGGACCAGCTCTTCAAGAATGTCAAGAAGAAGGGCCAGCCTGCAACTCCAGCTCCGCCCCCAAAAAAAGAAGAGAAAAAGGCGCCCGAAACCAAATCAAAACTTGAGGAAAAGCTTGCGGCGATTACAAGGGAAGCAAAGCCCGCTGCGGCCGCTGCACCTGCAGCAATTACGCTTGAAGATGTGAGAAAGCAGCTAAGCGAAATCAAAAAGGAGGGCAAAGTCGCGCCTGGCCCTGGTAAAGAGCTTGAGGAAAAGGAACCTGAAGACCAGAAGTCCGAAACGGAAAAAGAGCTTGACAGAAGCGACAAGAAAGAAATAGATTCCTATGGCAACACAAAAATCTACAGGCTCCCAAACCAGCCCCTGCTTTATTACTGGACTCCTGTTGTTCGCCCCGGAAGCTCTGAGAAGGCGATAATCAACACAATCAAGGAAGTCGCAACAAGAATCATCAGCATAGCGCCCTACAAAATAAGGGACCCTGAGCAGAGAAGAAATGTCTACTACCAGCGCATACTTGAAATCATCAAGGATTCTCCGGAGCTAAACATCCCAAAGGCAAAATTCGAATTCTATGCGGATGCGGTTGTACGGGAGATGGTTGGGTTTGGAATAATTGACAGCCTGATAAAGGACGACCAGCTCGAAGAAATAATGGTGATAGGCCCCAACACGCCCGTGTATGTGTTCCATAGGAAATACGAGATGATGATAACAAACATTGAATTCTTCACTGACGGGGAAATTCAGGACCTCATAAACAGGATTGCAAGGCAGATTGGAAGAAGAGTGGACATTGCAAGCCCTCTTCTGGATGCCAGGCTTCTTGACGGAAGCCGTGTAAACGCAACAATGCCGCCCGCAACAGTGCAGGGTTCGACACTTACAATCAGAAAATTCCGCGAAGAGCCATACAGCATAATTGACCTAATAAATTCAGGCACGCTTGATGTGCACGCGGCGGCATTTCTCTGGACATGCACAGAAGGGATGGGAGTGCGCCCGGCAAACATTCTAATATCCGGAGGAACCGGCTCAGGAAAAACAACCCTTCTGAATGTGCTTGCATCTTTCATACCTGATACAGACAGGGTTATTACAATCGAGGACACGGCTGAACTCAACCTTCCAATGAGGCACTGGATAAGGATGGAGGCAAGGCCGCCAGGGCTTGAAGGAACCGGGGAGCTTACAATGGACATACTTACAAAGAACTCGCTTAGAATGAGGCCTGACCGGGTGCTTGTAGGTGAAGTAAGGCATGATGAGGCGTTCACGCTTTTCACGGCGTTCAATACTGGACATGACGGATCGATGGGAACAGTTCATGCAAATTCCCCGCAGGAAACCGTAATCAGGGTCACAAACCCCCCGATGAATGTGCCTGATGTCATGCTCTCTGGGCTTAATTTCATTGTCGTGATACACAGGCTCCATGACAAGAAGCTTGGAACAATCAGAAGGGTTACAGAGATTGCGGAAGTTACGGGAGCGCTTAAAGGAAAGCCCAAAACCGACACTATTTTCAAATGGGATCCGGTCCCTGACATGCTTAAAAGGACAGACGAGCCAATGGAATACATGATAACGCTCCAGGAGCTGAGCGGCTATACAAGAAAGCAGATAGAGGACGAAATAGACAAGCGCGCGACCTTCCTTACAAAGCTCCTTCGCGAAAATGTGCACGAGATGAGGTCTGTTTCAAGGAAAATGAAGGATTACCTAACGATGCAAAAGGGTTGATTGCTTGCCAGAACAGCTTGACCAGATAAAAAAGCAGATTGAAGAGAGAAAAAAACAGAAGGCCCTAGAAGAGGGGCAGATTAGGCCGCAGCAAGAAAAATTAGACGAAAAAAAAGTTGACACAATAGTCGCGCGCATGAAGAAAAAATACACAGACCAGGGAGTCGAGAACTCGCAGGTCGGGGGAAAGCTTGGCGAGCTGCGCGGCATAATCACTGAAAATGAAATGGCCGCAATCAATGTTGAAAATGTCGAGGACTTAACCGAATTCCGCTCCCCGATAATAAAGCGCCTTGGGAAATTTTACATCTGGTTTAGGCCGGTGATGGAAATTCTCATGGACATCATGAAAAAGCTGCCAATCACTTCCGACACAAGATACTATTTATACTCCGCAAACATGAGGTATTCGATAACTCAGTGGCTTGCGCTCACGATTTCTGCCGCAGTAATCGCGATGCTTGTAACGCTCATTTCAATGGGAAGCCTTTCATTCTACTTCGACATCACGCAGGCGTACACGGCAGTAATCACCATTATAGTTGGCATGTTCACTCTTGCCATTATGCTCCTTATCCCGCGCGGAGCCGCAAGGAGAAGGGGAAATGAGGTGAGCACGGAGCTTCCGTTCGCGCTGCGCCACATGGCAACTGAGCTGAAAGCCGGCCTTGGATTGTATAAGACAATACAGACAATTGCGGTTGCGGATTACGGGGTGCTGAGCCAGGAATTCGCGCGCACTGTAACTGAAATCGAGGAAGGAACTGATGCAAAGGATGCGCTCACGCATTTCGCGCTAAGGACGCAGTCAAAGGCCCTGCGAAACGCCATGCTGCACGTTGTAAGGGCGCTAAAGACCGGGGGGAACCTCTCAGACATCATGAACACAATTGCAGAGGATGTGAGCTTTGACCTTCGGGTGAGGGTTAGGGACTACGCCGAGAAAATGAATTTTTTCGGGGTAATATATATTTTCATTGCAATAGTTGCTCCGGTTTTCCTTGCAATAATAGGCGCAGTGCTAAATGCGCCGGTTTCAATCGGCAACGTTTCCGTTCCGCCAATCCTTATAACAATAACTTACATGGTGATAATGCCGGCAATACTCGGATTCCTGATAATTTATCTGAGGATGAGCGAGCCTAAGGTGTAAAAAATGGAACTCAAGCTGATGCAAAACACGCCCGGAATCAAGGGAAGCAGTTTCCTCACCAAATATGCCTCATACCTGCACAGCGCGGAATTCCGTGTAGACCCGCTTATCTGGATTGTTTTCTCGCTTGTTGCATCCGCGCTTGTTGGCGCCATGGTATGGTACGTTGCCGGCGTAATTCTCGTGGTAAAGGAGACACTCCAGCTCACTGTGCTCATTTCATTTGTGGCACTTGATGTGCTGATAGGCTACCCGTATTTCAAGGCCGAGCAGCGCATAGAGCAAATTGAAGGCGACCTTCCTGATGCCCTGCGGCAAATGTCTGACACGCTAAAAAGCGGGGGAACATACGAATACGCCCTAAGGGAGGTCGTGAATTCGGATCTTGGGCCACTTAAGAAGGAAATCGGCGAAGTGCTCAAAAAACTCGAGGAAGGGGAGAACTTTGAAACGGCGCTTCGCACGCTCTCATACAATGTTGATTCAAGGCTTGTGCGAAGGACCATTACAATCATAATCGACTCCGTGGCTGCGGGTGCCGGCCTTGCGAACGTTCTTGAGGAAATCGCAGAAGATGTAAGGGAGAGCCACAGGATACAAAAGGAGAGAAAGGCAAGGACTGTGCTTCAGGTCATATTCATGTTCGCCGCGGGAGGGGTAATAGCGCCGATGATTTTCGGATTCGTTTCGACAATATCCAAAGTTCTCCTCAATGCATCTGCCGCAGCGGTATCTGCTGAAAGAGTTGCCGAATCCAACAACGCCCTTGGCGTAATTGAGCTCTCTATACAAGGATATATTTTCGTGATGTCGATTGCGACCGGCATAATGATTTCAGTTATGAGAGAGGGTAAAATAAGCAAAAGCATTATATATATCCCCGTTCTCTTGTGTATAGCATATATTTCCTACCTGTTGGCGGGGTTCGTATCCGGGCTCCTGGTAGGGGTGGGATCATGAAAGTAATTTGGGAAGAAAAAGGCCAGGCATCGACCGAAGTCATTTTGGTTCTTGGATTGGCAGTTGTCGCCGCTATTACGGTTGGCTTCTTTCTCAAAAACTTTGTGACCCAGCAAGCACAGCCACAAGTGCAACAGAAATTATGATTGTAAAAAAGGGAGGAAAAACATGAATGTAAAAGGACAGGGAGCACTCGAATACCTGCTACTTATAGGCGGAGCAATAGTCGTCGCGGTCGTAGTCGTGACACTACTACTCAACCTGGGAAGCACAGGAGGGGCAAACGCAGGAAGCTCAAGCATGGGATCAATCGGGGCACAGTACGCGGCAACCGCGGGAAACAGCCCTCCAACATGCAACGATGTTACACCCAGCACTACAGCAGCCAATGCTGACAATTGGATTTTCAACAATAACACAAAGGAATGTTGGGCAATTTCGGGATCATATCCGAACTGTACAGCAACAAGAGGAGTAACAGCAGCAGGCGTAGTTATTACAACTGATGATACGTGCGGTGCAGGATCGCAAGACCAAATAGTCGCTGCCGGCACGGGCCATACAGCCAATAACCATAACATCTAAAATTCGGTTTTAAATATAAATTGGCACGGCAAATCGCCGTGCCGAAACTATTTTTTTATTTTTTAACCGAACCAAATTTTTTCCCGTTTAATTCAAAAGCTTTAAATACTCCGCCCCCCTAAATAATCGCATGAATAAGGGACAGGGAGCACTCGAATACCTATTGCTTATAGGCGGAGCAATAGTCGTCGCGGTCGTAGTCGTGACACTACTACTCAACCTGGGAAGCACAGGAGGGGCAAACGCAGGAAGCTCAAGCATGGGGGCTATTTGCGCACAATACGCATCGACTGCGGGCAATGCAACTAAGACTTGCAGCGACGTTTCATCTGGAGCTGGTCAGTCAGCATACATGTGGAATAATACCACAAAGCAGTGCTGGATATGCGGCGGCACGTATTCTGCGTGCACGGCAACAAAGGACCCACTGAACGCAACAGTTCCGGGAAATTGCTGCCTGAATCCACCAGGATGCACATTAAACGATGCGGATCCGGTACAGGCTTACGTACAGATTAACTAAACAATTACACCAAAGAAAAAGCGTGACAAATGCCGTGCCTTATTTTATTTTTTCATTTAAACACCAACAAAGAATAAATACTACCAAGCCCTAATATTGGCGGTAAATATGAATGAACGCGCGCAGGTTTCGGTGGAATACCTTCTAACCATTATGTTTGCGGTACTGCTTGTGATAGCGGTTACCGTGATTGCATTCAACATTTCGGTGGTTGCCGACAGGGCGCAGCTAAAGGTTGTGCAGAACCGCGACTCCGTGATTTCAAGTTTGATGGGGTAATTGCGAAGCCAAGCCCGTCCGCAGGACGGTCTGTCGCTCTTCCGAGCCGTTCGGCAAAGCATAGCTTTGCTGAACCCAGCAGAACATAGTTCTGCCGGGAAACTCGGAGTGCAAAACCGCGACAGCGTAATTTCTAGCCTGATTAGTTAAATGTGAAGCCAAGCCTATCGAGGTCTCAAGACCGACCTGGCAGAGCAAGCTCTGCAAGGCCTCCCAAAGCAGTGGCTTTGGAAGGAGATAGGGTGCTCCCTCCCGACGAGCAGGTCGGGCGCACCGGCACCTAACCCTGCGTGAGTTTTTAACCCCGCCATGGCGCAAGCTATTTTATGGCGCAGAGATTCTACCTTGACACTGCAATTTGGAGGGATTACTTTGAGGACAGGCGGGATGGAATTAGGCCACTTGGAGAATTTGCATTTCAGTTTCTGAGAAATTGCGATAAGCAAGGATGCATGATTTTGTATTCAGAATTAGTTGTCCATGAGCTAAAGCGCGACTATTCTGACGAGAAGATAAAACAGGTTTTTTCTCCATTCAACCATTTTCTCGAAATAGTGTCTATTTCCGATGCACAATATTTGGAAGCCAAAAAATTGGCGAATATAAAAAGGGACTCTCACGAATCGGATATTTTGCATGCTATTCTTGCAAGGGATAACGGTGCAGTTTTGATTACAAGAGATTTCCATTTTGAAACGCTCAGGGACATTGCAGAAATTAAAATGCCAGAAGAAGTTACTTTTGACTGAACCGTTTTTCTAAAATGCCCATGAATTCTTTCCCTGCTTCCTCGCGCAATTTATAAAATTCATCGTCAGTCTTTGCCTTTCCTTTCCCCTTGAAAATGCCCCTTGCGGCAAAGAGCGCATCCCAAGCGACCTTTTTTTTCCTTTCATCGTCCAGCCTTTGCAGCTTTTCCCGGATTGACTCCCGAACAAATTCGGTTTTGGTGGAATAGTTGAAATCCTTCATATCCCTTTCAATCTGCCGGACAAAAGCGGATTCAATCTTTATGCTCATTATTTCCATCATATTACTTAGTAATACCAAGTAAACCTTAAAAATAAGTGCGTTCTGCTGCCCGGATAGAATCAGGATAATCAGATTGGTTAAAATACAGCGGGCTGTTTTATAGTTAGGCTGAATCCAATGATACCATTTGTACAGGCGTATTTTCTGATTACACTAGTTGCACTCATTGTTGCCACTTACACCGACCTAAAGGAGAGGCTTGTTAGCAACGGGCTCACATACGGCCTTATTGCGGCGGCTCTTTTGCTCAAGGGAGCGGAATCGTATTTTGCCGCAAATTTGTGGCCGCTTCAGGAATCATTGCTTGCAGGCGCAATAGCATTTGCCGCATCATATGCGCTCTACAGGATTGGTGTTTGGGCAGGCGGGGATGTGAAGCTCGTGACCGCGATTGCGTTTGCAAACCCGCTCAATTACGGGGTGCTTTCTGGAATTTTCCCGCTTCCGGCATGGGCATCCGGCACCATCGCGCTCCCGATTTTTTCTGTCGCGCTCATCTTGGCTTCCGCATTCATGGTTTTTCCGATTGGAATTGCAATGAGCATTGGCGCCGCGCTCAAGCACAGAAAAATATTAGCGCAGACATTTGATGCTGTGCGCAAAAAGGCGCTTGCGATTGCGGCGGCTGCGGCACTTGTGGCAGGGAGCAGGGCACTTTTGCACTGGATTTTTGCGCAATATGCGGGAGCAATTGGAAGTTTGGCATATATTCCGGGGACAGTCGAATTCATAACACTCATAATCTTAATCGCCTCTGCATTCGCCCCTAAAAGAATCGCAGGCTACGCAGCCGCTGCGCTTGGAATTATAGGAATACTGCTAGAACCTACGGAATTCATTGTTTTGGGAATTTCGGTTGCCGCCCCTTTGCTTGCGGTGTATGCGCTGTGGAAAATGTATGCTGAGAGCAGGGAAGCGGCGTTTAAGGAAACTATTCCGGTAGAAAAACTCGAGGAAGGGATGATTCCGGACAAATACATTGTTGAAAAGGAGGGCGCGATAGGATTCGTGGATGCACCTTCGATAAAAACCGTTATAAAGCAGTTAATCAATAATAGAATGGAAAAAACCCTCGAGGACTTCAAAGTGGAGGGGAACGTGCTCGCAAGCCCGAGGGATGCTGGCGGAATATCAAGGGAGGCTGTGGAGAAATTAAGGAAAATGGCAGGCACGGGAAAATCGCCAAAAAGCATAACGGTCAGAAAAACCATGGCGTTTGTTCCGGCAATACTTGCCGCGTATATTGCGCTGCAGCTTACAGGGGATTTTGTATGGAACATCTTATTCAAAATAGCGTCATGAAAAATATGCGCGGAGCGCAGAAAGGCCAGGCAACTATAGAGTTCCTGCTTATCCTGTTGCTTGCGGTTGGATATATCATGGCGGTGGTCCAGCCAAATGCCGATTATGCATCTAACTCGATTGCGGATGTGGCAAGCATCGGAAAGCTCAGTGTTTCTGCGCAAAAATTATCGAATGCTGTGCAATATGTTTCCCTTTCTGGCAAGGGAACGAGGCAGACAGTTGAAATTGTTGTCCCTGCAGACGGGAAATTGGAATGTGATACTGGATCTTCCCCGGATTCGGTCAAGTTCTCATACACGCTCAAATCAGGTAGGGGAATCGCGGCATGCGAAGGGGATATTGATGTCGATGGGAAAATGTGCACAAGGCTCATTTCAGTTGGCACAGATTTTACTTGTGATTTTTTACCTGTAACTTCGCCACTGACGACCAGTGCAGGACCCGGAATTTACAGCACTGCAATTGAAAAGGACTCCGGCACAGGTGCTGTGGAAGCTACGTTCACAGTGGTGCAATGAAGGGGCAGGCAAGCATAGAGCTCATAATCATAATCACCCTAGCGTTGGCCCTTAGCATAGGGGTGCTTGGAAAATTCTCGGGCGTGCAGGAAGGGATATTCACATCGGCATCAGCTAGGCAGCAGCTTATTACGGAAATGGAAAAGCTTGACACGCATTATGATGTGCGCGGAATAGCGACGGCAGAATGCGCGGCAAGTACGAGCGGCAATATCCGGGTGAATGTCACAATAAAGCCAGACCCCAAAATCATTGGAACATCACCAAACACTGACGATACCAAAATAACGCCTAAAGTAAGGGCCGCAATATGCTCAACCAGAAATCTGGGCACAAAAACTGTTTGCATAGCATACAACGACCCCTCAAGGCTTGATTGCGGCCAGACATGCGCCGGCCAGAGTTGCACATGAACATAAAACAGCCACAAACTATATATCGTCAATCAACGTATTTTTAATCTTTTTCTGGTTTCTATTAAATAATGGAAATTGCGATTGAAAAGACGCCGCAAATGGGCCTTGCGCTGGCATTGGTATGCTTTGCCGCTCTGCTGGTGCTGCTTCCGGATGAGAAAGCAATGAAAATATCCGAAATCACAAGCAAGAGCATCGGGCAAACGGGGAAGGTGTACGGAACCATAAGGGGCCTTGAGTTCCGGAACGATAACGCCTTTTTCACTCTTGAAAATGGCGGCGCAATAAGGGCGGTTTTCTTTTCCCCGAGCGCAGAGCAGGCAGCGCAACTGAGAGAAAATGCCAATGCCGAAGTGTTGGCACAGGTAACAAACTACAAGGGCGGGCTTGAGCTTATAGTAGAAAGGGTTAGGGAAATTGATTGAAGAAATTTCTTGGGCAATTCTTGGCATCGTTGCCGGAATGTTCACAGGATTCATGCCAGGAATACATGCAAACACCATAGCATTCATGGCACTCTTGCTCCCAATAGACAAATCAACCGGGCTTGCAATGTTCATCGTGTCAATGGGCATCTCGCACTCATTCTTCGATTCCCTGCCAAGCATCCTTCTCGGTGCGCCTTCTGAAGAGAGCTCAGTGAACCTTTTGCCAGGGCATGAGATGCTGCTGAAGGGAAAGGGGCTGGAGGCGGTAGAGCTCATGGCGTTCGGAGGGCTTGCGGCCGCGGCATTTGGAATCGCGCTTGCGCCGCTCTTTTTTTCATTTGCAAAAAATTATTCCGCACATTTTCCTGCGGTTATTCCGGCACTCGTTGCCGGGACTATTGCACTTATGATAATCGGGGAAAAAAACAAGGCGTCGGCGGCATTGGTTTCACTTGCTGCAGGGCTCTTGGGAATTTTTCTGCTCAACTCAGGAGTAAGAGAACCCGTGTTCGTTCTCATTACCGGATTTTTCGGGATACCCGGGCTTTTGCAATCCCTTTCCGCAAATGCAAAAATTCCCGAACAGGAAATGTGGGTGCATGCAAAAGCCGGAACTGGAATCGGGTTTGTGGCTGCAGTCACATCCGGATTTCTCGCTGCCTTCCCAGGAATCGGGCCAAGCCAGGCCGCAACAATAGTGAAAACATTTTATAGGAAAATAACCAAGCAGGAATACCTCATTCTTAGCGGAGGGATTAACACCGGAAACCTATTTTTTAGCATCATAATGCTTCATGCGCTTGGGAAAACGCGCACAGGAATGGCAGCGGCGCTTGAAGGGGCAATGAAAATGGATTATATGGCGCTGATTACTCTTTACATAACCGCCGCAATGTCTGCAGGAATATGCGCGGCGCTGATTGGAGCGGTTGCGCAATACGCAATTGTGTGGATAAAAAAAATTGATTACAGAAAAATCAGCGCCGTAACAATGATTTTCATGGCTATCCTTGTGCTTTATTTTTCGGGAATTGCAGGAATTCTTGCCTGCACAGCCGCCGCAGGAGTATCACTTTTCGCACTTGGCTCTAATGTAAGGAGGAGCCACTGCATGGCGTTTTTGCTCTTTCCCACACTCTCATTTTACCTAGGCCTTGGCTGACCAAAAGTATATTTAACACAAAACACCAAAGTCTTGCGTGGACCGGATTTATGGCATCAAAAGGGGAACTCTCGAATCCATCGTAATTGCAGCGCGCAATGTATACCCGCAGGAATTCTTCTCAATGCTTGGCGGAAAAAACAAAACCATTGAAGAGCTTGTAGTGATACCTGCGGTGTTCGGGGACGATTTCGCATCTTACAGCCTTGAGCATGTGCCAATAGACCGCTCGATTATTGGAACTGTGCATTCGCATCCCTCACAATATAGCCACCCATCGGACGCGGACCTTGAATCATTCGGAAAGTTCGGTGAAGTGCACCTAATCATCGCGCACCCCTACGATTTTAATACAATCAGGGCTTTTGATAATAAAGGCAAAAAAATAATTCTAAAAGTGGTTGAATGAAAAACGAAACTGCAAAACTTGTGCTGCTGCGGCATGGGGAAAGCAAGTGGAACATGGAAAACCGGTTCACCGGCTGGATTGACATTGACTTATCTGAAAAAGGGATTGCGGAAAGCCGTGAAGCGGCCAAAATATTGCGCAAAAATAATTTTGCATTTGACATGGTTTATACTTCTGTGCTCAAGCGCGCAATAAGAACTGCATGGATTGTTCTCGATGACATGGACCTTATGTGGATTCCTGTGAAAAACAGCTGGAGGCTAAATGAAAGGCACTATGGAGCGCTGCAGGGGCTTAACAAGAATGAAATGAGGCAAAAGCACGGAGAAGAGCAGGTTTTCATATGGAGAAGGAGTTATGATATAAGGCCGCCGGCGCTGCAAAAAGGAGATGGGCGCTTCCCCGGAAACGACCCGAAGTATTCCGATTTGAAGAGAAGCGAACTCCCCCTAACAGAAAGCCTCAAGGACACGGTGAAAAGGGTTCTTCCTTACTGGAAAAAAGAAATTGCGCCCGCAATAAAGAAAGGGAAATGCGTGCTTGTTGCGGCGCATGGAAACAGCCTGCGCGCGCTTGTAAAGCACCTTGAAGGCATTCCGGATGAAGAAATACCAAAACTGGAAATACCCACAGGAAAGCCGCTTGTTTATGAGCTTGACAATAAACTAAAGCCTGCCAGGCACTATTATCTCGAATAAAATCGCCAAAGACGGTGAGCACAAAGATTAAATAACTAAAAATCCCTAAATGGTTGAAATGCGCAAGGGCCAGACAAGTGTTGACATAATAATGGCGATACTAGTGGCGCTCGTGTTCTTTGCCGTTCTAAACATATACAACGACGACCTCAGCTCGCAGGTGAGTGAGATTTCAATGAAGAACGGGATGAAATCCATACTTCTTGACGTGTATTCCGCCACGGCATCTGCAAAGGCGTACGGGATTAGCATAGATTACACTTCCCCCAGGCTAAAGGTGGGGCAGAGCCAAAAGCCGCTTGACTGCGCAATAAGTTTCCGAGACGATGGCGGCAGCAATGATGATTCCATTTACATAACATCGGGCGGCAAGGAAGAAAAGTACAATAAAATAACCCTCGACGACATCACAATTGACGGAGACTCGATTTTAAACAACAGCCCGGTAACAAGGCCATGCGGGGAAAAATTCACAATTGCGAGGTCGCCATGAAAGCTATCGGAAATAGGGGCCAGCTCTTCTCGCTTGATTTTCTTATAGCCATGGGCCTCGCGGTTTTGGCAATGGGAATGCTGCTGAACTATTTTGAGACCACGACGAATGTGGAGAAGGAGGCAAGGGTGCAAAATGAGCTCAATATTGTTGCGATGAATGCGAGCGCGCTGGTGCTCGAGGATGCTGACAGCAAATGCCCTGAGGGCATTTTTTCCGCTCAGGGGTACAAGGTTTACGGGTGCGCAATTGCGGGCCCTGGAAACTCCGGATTTGGAAACATAAAAAAAGAGGACCTAATGATACCAGATACATTCAAATGTGACATCAGCTGGACTGGCGGAGACAACAATGACTGCGATGATGACCCATCCTCGGCAGGCAATATTGCCTCGGTTGAGAGGATTTTCTTGGAGCGCTCACAGTCATTGGCAAAGGCAGATTATGAAAAATGCGCGCAGGGGCAGTCTTGCTCGGCATACACGCAAAATACTCTCACGGTGAAAATATGGAAATGAAAGGGGTAATATTCAGCTACGATGCGCTGCTTGCAATCGCGATAGTAATAGTGCTTTTTTCAGGGATAACTCTGGTCAGCTACACGGGAACAAATGACGGGAAGACAAGGGCAATGCTTTACACTACTTCTTCCGACACGGCAATCACGGATTATCTCAGGGGAATAACTCCGCCCACGCTATCTGGGGACATGGATAACATGAATTGCGCAGAAGTGTTTGATTACAATCCTAATGGGACATTGAAAAAGGTGGCTGCATGCACAAAATTGGGATGAATGGGACGATTTCGGCAATAATTGCGGTAGCCGCAATGCTGCTTTTGGTGTTTAGCATAAATTCATCCGTAATGGCGGAGAATAACGATTCGACTTTTGCAAAAATGCAGGCGTACAAGGAAACCGCGCTGAAAACGGAGCAGGCAGTAAGGATTCTGGACAACGCAGCGGCAAAACTTATGTCGGAAAAAACTGGCTCAATTCCATTATGCGCACAATCAAGCGCTTGGTCAAGCGGGGAAATAGAAGCAAGGCTTGAGAGCGTTGCCGACCAGTTCGAACAAAGTTCTGGTGGCATCAGCTGCAGCATAACCCCGACTCTCTTTTTGCACGCAGGCAACACAATAACTGCAATTGGAACATTGGACTGCACAAGCAATATCAGCGGCTCTAGTGCAACGGACTCGCGAGTGTTTAGCTTCGTGAAAATCTACGGCCCCAATACAGCGGCAACCCAGTGCATTGTAAAAGACTCAATCTCAGGCTGCCAAGAACAGCCCTCATTCAGCTGCTGATTGCCCAAAAAAATTATTTTAATAATTTTGTCACGATTTTTTGCACTCCAGACCCGTACTGCATCGCCTTCTTTGGCCTTGAAACTATGGAATCCGGAAGGCCCAGATTTTTTGCAAGCGCGCGCACCGGGCGCTTGCGCAATGAATCAGTTGCAGAAAGTATTTTCTCGCTTGCGGGAATTACCATTGCCTCTTGCAAGAAGCTTCGTGCCATGAAAGGGACACGCAATTCAAGCGACTGCGAAGCTAGGATTATGTCATCGCGGTAGAAGTTTCTGGACCACATGCGCGAGAGTGAAAACCAGATTTCGTCTTCCACCGCAGGATACCCTGAGTCTTTTAGAATATTTGCATAATTTGTGTAGCCGCAGAAAATCTCATCGCTTCCTTGCCCGGAGAACACAACATTGAACCCTTGTTCTGCAATCCGCTCGGCGCAGGCAAGCACAGGAACAGCAAGGCCAACTTGCATCTCATCATAGAAAGAGAGAATTTTCATGCTGCGCATGGCAAGTGATTGCACTTCCTTTTCGCTTAGGATTATTTGCTCAAGTGGGAGCCCGAGAGCCTTTGCAGCTTCATGTGCGCTTTTGAGGTCCTCGCTTCCCTTCACTCCTGCAACAAAAAGCACTGTTTCCTTCACGCGCCCTGAAACAGCCTTTGCAATAAGCGATGAATCTACTCCGCCGCTAAAGAGCACGGCGGCCCTTTTCTGGCCTGCGCACTGCAAATCCATTGTTCTTTCAAATTCCTTTTCCAGTGCGGAAATTGAATGCTTTTTTTTAACTGATTTTTTGAAATCTTCAAGCGAATAGATTTCCTTTACAGAAATGCCCTTTTTTGAAATTTCAAGCAAGTGCCCAGGAAGAAGCGGGCGGGGGAACTGGATATCTATTTTCATAAGCGCAGCGGGCTCGGAGGCGAATGCAAAAAAAGAATCATTTTCGCCAAACCAGAGTGGCTTTATTCCGAGCAAATCCCGAAAAGCGTACAGTGAACCATTGTGCAGGGCGCCGACCGCATATTCGCCTTCAGCTTTTTCATAAAAACCCCGCAGCGCCTCTTCGAAACTTTTTTTGCGCAGCTCAGAGGCAAGAAAAACCGCAATTGACTCGGAATCGGAAACAAGTTCCCTTCCGGAATTGTTGAGCTCCTGATAATTATAAATCTGCCCGTTGTGCGCTATGGAAACCGCGCCATCTGAGAGCGGCTGAACCCCAAAACCGGTGGTTGAAAGAAGGCAATGGCCCAGAACAACCGGGCTTTTGGGAAGAGGAAGAAGGCCTTTTACTGTTTTGGACTTTTTTTCCGCATCGGGCGTTTTCACTCCAAAAGCCTGCGGCCCCCTATGCTGCAGCGCGGCAATGAACTTGTATGCTTCCTGGGAAACATCCTCACCGCGCTTTGAATAAAGACCTATAACAGAGCACATGTGCAAAACCCCGCGAAATTAAGAAGTGTAATAGTATTCGCCCTTCTTTTTCTGCTCCTGATCAAGCTGGGAATCTAATTTGTTTATTCTGGGCCTTCCGGAAGTGTTATCCCGTCTCATAGTCACAGACATTTGACTAAGGAACTGATTCATCCCATCATGCATCGAAACAGGCTTTGCAGCAAACCCTTTCACTGAGGGTTCACCATCAAAAACCATGAGTCGGTCGCTTACATAATCCTGGAACAATATGTCATGGTCAACTACCATGCAGATTTTTTTTCTTGATTCCGCAACAGAGCGGATGGCATCCGCCATATTGAGCCTGTCCTCGACATCGACAAATGCACTGGGTTCGTCTAGGAGTATTATGTCCGCATCGCTTCTGCTAAGCGCCATCGCCACGGCAACTTTCTGAAGTTCTCCGCCGCTTAGCTCTTCAAGGGTGTGGTGCTGCAACTCGGTGATTTCAAGGCGCCTATCAACTTCACCCCTGAAAAGGCCCTTATCGATGTGCTGCGCATCAACAAAATCCCCAACCAAAGTGCCTTTTTCCGGAACAAGGTACTGCGGCTTGTAAGAAACCCTCAAAGAGAAATCAAGCTTGCCTGAATCCGGTTTTTCTGCGCCCGCAATGAGCTTTACAAAAGTTGTTTTGCCAATTCCATTTGACCCCAAAATTCCAAGAACTTCGGCTTCGCGCAAATCGCCGCCCTCGACTTCGAGGGAGAACGAACCAAGCGTTTTTTTCATTGCAGGATAAGTAGCCACTACCTTTTTGCCCTTGTAATCAGTGGAGGGCTTCACTTCGAACTTTAGCTCCTCGCGCCTGAAGCGCACATTTTCATCGTGCACAAAGCCTTCCAAGAATTCATTGATGCCGTTTCTAACGCTCTTTGGGTTTGAAACAATTCCGTAAACCGACTTTTTGCCGTAAAGCAAATGTATGTAATCGCTCAAATAATCAAGCACTGCTAGGTCGTGCTCTATTAGCATTACACTCTTGCCCTCTTCTGCAACGGAGCGTATCAATTTGGCGCAGTTCAGGCGCTCGCGAACATCCAGATATGAGGTGGGTTCATCGAATGCGTAAAAGCCTGCATCGCGAAGCGCCGCGGCGGCAATTGCAACGCGCTGCAATTCTCCGCCGCTCAGATTTGAAATGTCCCTGTCAAGGATTTTTTCAAGGTTCAGGGAGGAAATGATTTCATTGAGCTTTTTTCGCTCGTCCGCCTTTTTGAGAAGATCCTCAACTTTGCCGTTGAAAATCTTTGGAATGCCAGTTATGTTCTGCGGTTTATAGGAAACGCCCAGGGATTTGCTTTTTAGCGAGGAGAAATATTGCGCAATCTCTCTGCCGCGGAAAAAGTTTGCAACAGAATCGTAATCTCCATTTTTGTTCCAATCCCCAAGATTTGGAATTAGCTGGCCTGAGAGGATTTTGAGGATTGTTGACTTCCCAATTCCGTTTCGGCCAATGAGCCCTATCACTTCGCCTTTCTTTACTGTAGGGAGGCGATAGAACCTGAATGCATTCTCCCCGAACCTGTGCACTGGAGGCTCTTTTAGCTCCTGCACCAAGTTCTCAATGTAAATGCAATCAACAGGGCACTTTAGCACACAAATATTACAGCCAATGCAGAGCTCTTCACTAATTATCGGGACCCTTATTTTGGCCTCTTTTCCGGAAGAGCCGATTTCCTCTTCAGGAAGCGTGATGCACTCTTTTCCTGCGCGGTTCACGGGGCAGACATTGCCACAAATGTAGTTGCACCCCTCGCCATTGATGCAGCGGCCCTGCTCTAAAACTGCTACTCGCGTCATAAGAAGGAAATTGGCCTCGGGAGGCTTTAAAACCTTATATTTGTATAATGCTCCCTATATGCAGATAGCCAAAATTGACCGCAAAAACAACTGGTTTGAAATCATCCCAGATACCTTTGATGATCTCTGGCACCTTGAAAAGCTCATAGAAGAGGGCGATATTGTAAGCGGAAGCACTGATAGAAAAATCAAGGCAGAGGAACAAGGAACAGCGGCACGCAAGGAAAAAATATTTGTAGAAATTGCAGCTCAGAAGGCGATGTTTCATGAGGCCGCAGGCCAGCTGCGTGTGCAAGGAGTTGTGGTTGCGGCAAAGCCAGAGGAACTAGTTCCCCTAAAGAGCCATCACACAATTGAGGCTGAAATTGGAAAGAAAATACGCGTCACCAAAAAAGCGCTCAAAAAATTCCATGTGGAACGGCTCGAGAGGGCAAAAGCTGCCACGGGGCGCGAGAAGGTTTTGCTTGTTGTAATGGATGATGAGGCTGCTGACATTGCGGTCCTCAAAGATACCGGCCTTGAGATGAAAGCTCGCATAAAGGCAGAGCGTGAAGGGAAAATGTTCAAGGCGGAAAAAGGAAAGGCAAACGCCTACTTTGATGAACTGCTCTCGAAAATAAGTGAATTGAACTCTAGCAAAATAGTTGTTGCAGGTCCCGGGTTTGAAAGGCAGAACTTTGAGAAATATGCGCGCGAGAAAAGCCCCAAGCTCAAGATTTTCTTTGAATCCACAAACTCGGTTGGAATTACCGGCCTAAACGAACTTGTGAAGGCCGGAAAAATAGATAAAATAATTGGCGAGCTTCACTCTGCGGAAGAGGCAAGGGTTATGGAGCGCATACTTGCCGCAATGCCAAATGAAATGGCGGCAGTGGGGCTTAAGGAAGTGAAGGAAGCCGCAGATGCTGGAGCCGTGCAGGAGATTGCAATAATTGATTGGATGCTCTCAGAGAAGCGTACTGCTTCTGAGGAACTTTTGGAATCTGCAGAGCGAAGCGGCGCAAAAATAATTTTTATTGCAAAAAAAAGCGAAGCGGGAAAGCAGCTTGAGGGAATCGGCGGCGTTGCCGCGGTGCTGCGGTACAGGCTGAAATGGTAAACAGCAAACAAGATATTTACAATCAGTGCATGAATTTGTGCGCTGCCTGCTTTATTGTGGAATTTAGCTCTTCGAGGTTGGAATTGATTTTCTTCAGGTAATCCGAAACGGAATCATATTTTTGGTCAAGCTTCCCAAAATTTTGCGCTGTCCCGGCCTTAAAATCAGCCGTTTGTGAAGCGACATTTAATGTATTCTCATTTGCTTCTTTCCTGAAATCCTTGATTTCTGCGGTCAGCGAGGAAAAATTTTTGTCGGTCTCTTTTCTGAACCCCCTTGTTTCATCAGTGAGGCCGGTAAGTTTTAGGTCAATGCCTGCAAGAGCCAGCCCACCTATCTCTGTTTTTTCAATCAGCTCCTTTTCACCTGCAGAAAGATTTTCGCTGTAACGTATCCAAAATGCCCTAAAAGAATCCTTAAGCGGCCTGAAGTTTTTGTGAGAACTGGAAAATTCGGCGATGGAGCTAACGGATGGGGAAAAAATATTTTCACTTCCGCCCCAGATATTTATGTTAAGCAAGAAATTCGCCATGATATCAGAGGGTGCCTCTGTATATATTTCAACGGAGCCATCTTCAAGGTTCTGCACAAAGCCCTTCACGCCAAGCCGCCTTGCAATCTGCCTTACAATAACCCGGTAGCCCACGCCCTGAACATTGCCAGTTACAATCAGCCTTTTTCGCAAGTGCTCCAAATAAACCACTAAATTATATTAGCTGCCCGGCATTTAAAATTGTTTGCAGACCTCGATGCCGGTGCGGGCGTCATTTCACGCGGTGCTCATACCACTCGATTTTTCTCTGTTCTACGAGTTCTTTTATCCGCTTCTGCTTTGGCGAGAGCTGGGAACCCGCCGCCTTGAACTCCGCGAAAATGATTTTATCCTCATCGAAGACAATGCCATCTATTGGCGTTCCAATAAAGCGGAAATTTGTAGGGTCGAATGGGAATTCCTTTGTGAACGGAATGAACTGCTCTGTTAGCTTGCCGTATTTTACTGATTGCGAGGCTTTGGAAAACTGCAAATCTCCAAGTGAGCGCTCAAGCGAGGAGACGCGCGAGAGCAAATATAGAACCAGAATCAGGAGCAGAATTGCTGCTGCAAGCACGATAAAGAATAAAAAATCCGCCATGAACAGAATTGGCCTAACTAAAATAAAATGGTTCCGTTGCACTTTTTGCGTTTTCGCAATACACTTTTCTTTTCAGCGAGCGCTTCCTTGCACTCTTGCAGAGTGCGAGGTCTTGCAAACCTTTTGGATTTACCAGGTTCTTTTCGTGTCAACGAAAAGAAAAGGGCCCTAGTAGTACTTTGTCCCTTCACCTGTAAGTATCACAATCTTGAAATCTGACTTCTTCTCCTTAAGGGCGGCTAGCACTGCCATATGCTCCTTTCCAGAGCCGCTCACAAGGGAAACAACTATCTCATCGTCCGGAAGCTTGTTTTTTATCTCATCTTTTATGATTTCAAAGCCCGCGCGGTTGTTGACCATAATCCAGTCACATTCCTTTGAAGGGTTGAAGTTCTCCTTCCCCCACTCATTTGAAACAAGCAAAACCTTGTCGAATTTTTCCTCTGCAATGAGGCGCGCAACATGGCCCCATGAGCCTTTTCCTATACCCAAAACCGCAATGAGAGTTCTGCCCAAAATCCCACCTGCAATATATAGTGTAAATTATGTTTAAAAAAGAGGCACAATTGCCAAAATAAGGCATTATAAGGTACCTAAAGAATGGTGCGTAAAAATGCCGTGTTTTTGGGTTACATCAAACCAAGGGCTTGATGGATGGCGAACATAAAATTTGGAGTTTTTTGTTTGCTATAAAAACCCTTTCACAGCAAAACAAATTATGAACGCAAAAGCAAGGCAATTCTCGCGCGAAATCATCAATGCAATTGAAAGCGGGGAAGTTAAGGATAAGCAGGCGCTTGACAGGCTTAAGCTATCGGAAGGCAAAAAGCTCAGGCTCTCAGAGCTGCCATCAAATCCTGATATACTCATGCAGGCGCAAAAGCCTTCGCAGGCAGTTGCGGGGCTGCTTTCTATTAAGCCCCTGCGCACGCTCTCAGGTGTTGCGCCGGTTGCCGTAATGACAAAGCCAATTAATTGCCCGCATGGAACATGCATCTACTGCCCAGGTGGGCCAAACAGCGTTTTTGGAAACGTTCCGCAATCATACACAGGGCACGAACCGGCAACCATGCGCGGAATCAATAACAACTATGATTCATACTTGCAGGCAATGAATAGGATATATCAGTATTTTGCCACAGGGCACAAGCCGGAAAAGCTTGAGCTTATTGTGATGGGCGGGACATTCCCCGCAACGCCACTATCGTATCAGGAGGAATTTATTTCAGGAGCTTTCCAGGCCGCAAATGACTTTTCCTCAATGTTTTTTGCGGAAAGCAAATTCGATTCCGGAAAATTCAACAAATTCTTTTCAATGGATGCCGCAGTGCAGAAGGAAAAGCTGCTGCAAATGAAAGAGGAACAGGATGTTGCAAAGCAGCATGCCCGCAATGAGAATGCCGATATTAGAATTGTTACCATGTGCATTGAAACAAAGCCGGATTGGTGCAAGCAGAAAGAAATTGACGGGATGCTAGAGCTTGGGACAACAAGGGTTGAAATTGGAGTGCAGAGCCTTTATGAGGATGTTCTCAAATTCACTCACCGCGGGCACACGCTGCAGGACACGATTGAAGCGACTCGGCTTCTCAAGGATTCCGGGTTGAAAGCAACTTATCACATGATGCCAGGGCAGCCGCTTAGCAGCCGCGAAAAGGACATTGACATGTTTCGCAAGCTTTTTGAAAATCCGGATTATAGGCCGGATGGGCTTAAGATTTACCCGTGCATGGTAATGCCTGGAACTGCGCTTTCAAAACTTTATGAATCTGGAAAATTCACGCCGCTTGGAACAGAAGAGGCCGCAGAAATAATTGCGGAAGCGAAAAGATATTTTCCGGAATATACGCGCGTGCACAGAATCCAGCGCGATATCCCAACCAAATTCTCGCTTGGAGGGATAGACAAGAACAATTTGCGCCAGATTGTAGAGCATAAGCTTGCGAAAAAAGGGCTTTCGTGCAGGTGCATAAGGTGCCGCGAATCAGGAATAAATTCTGAGAAGGGAAGGGAAGTTGATTATGATGCGGTTGAACTTGTGGAGCGCAAATATGATGCCAGCGGGGGCGAGGAAGTTTTCATTTCATATGAGCACAAGAAGAACGATTTGATTTTGGGATTTTGCAGGCTGCGAATGCCCTCTGAGCCGTTTAGGAAAGAATTCACCGCGGATACGGCGTGCATACGAGAGCTGCATGTGTTCGGCGCTCAGGTCGGGCTCGGGGACCAGAAAGAAGAGAGTTCGCAGCACCGCGGATTTGGGAAAAAACTCGTGGAGCGCGCAGAGCAGATTGCGCAAGAGCAATTCGGCGCGCGCAAGATGCTTGTAATAAGCGGAGTGGGAGCACGGGAATATTACTCACAAAAGCTTGGGTACGCGCGAGATGGCGCGTATATGGGGAAGAAATTGATTTGATGCGCTTTAAGGCAGCACCAGGCTCAAAAATGAATCCGCAAGCTGGAACGGAAGAAGCGTAAATGTGAAAAACGGAAAACCTGAAAGGGGCGAGCCGAACTTTCCTTTTAGTGTCGGGCGCACATTCAGTTCCGAAGCGTAACTTTTCACTATCAGATTGTCCTCGCCTGCGAATGCCTGGAATGAAAACTGGAATTTTCCAGAAGAGAGAGGAGTGATTACAAGCTCAAGGTCTTGCGAAGTGTTAGGTTTTATTTCAACACTTTTTTCCGAAAACCAGTTGCTTGGAAGAGTTGAACCAATCTTCACGCTGAATGGCGCTATTGAGGAGTTCGTTAGCTTTAAATTATAAATTGCCTTTCCACCAAGAAGCTGAGTCTCTTCGGTTGATTTTCTTGCAAAGGAAACATCGAGAAGATTTCTTTTGACAATTACGCGCACTTCAATTTGTTCTAAGGATTCTGGCTGGGAACTATTCGAAAGAGAAACCCGCAGCAGATAAATGTTTGGCGGCGCGTTTGTTGGAACTTTTATGCTTGCAACAAGCGAGGGGTCGGTTTTGTTGATTGAAACGATTTTCCACCCTGCAGGAAGGCTTGATTGCTCGATTGTTATGGAATCCCACTTGTAACCATGGCCTGAATCATTGGAAAAACCCAGATTGAAAGCCTGGCCTGGCGAGACAAAACCAGCCTGAACCGATGCACCATCAGATAGGGTTGCATCTGCAGGATATGTCATTGAAACGGAGGCATAAGCCGGTGCTGAGAGCAAGAGCATACATGCAAGAAAAAACGAGTATTTGAGCATTTGACCCCTTAATTAGAGAACAGTGCGGAAAATTAAAAAACAATTGGTTGAAAGCTCTAAATAGAGGCTTAAAATGCACAAAAAAACCCCTTTAAACACCGGCCCCGAAGGCGGAAATGAAAGCGGCTCACGCTTTAAAATGGTAAAGAAGCGGCATCGGAAAACGTACGAAACCGCACTTTCACAGGGAAAAGTAGATGAGCAGATGAAAGAGCTGTGCTCTTTTGTCACCGGGACTGAAAACTACTTCACTTCGAGCTGCTGCAGCGGGAGAATAATGCTTCTTGAAAAGAGGGGAGATAAGAAAACCGAGAACTTTTTTCACCGCAAATGGCACAGAAACGTCACAAAAAAAGAGCTCCTTGAAGGATTCTTGGAGAATGTGAGCGGGGAAATGTGGTTCAAGCTGGACCCTTTCATATTGCACATAGGATGCGAAGATATCGAACACGCAAATGAGATACTCTTTGCAATGAAAAAGTCTGGCGTGAAAAGGGGCGGCATAATGGTTGCAGAGGAAGGAAAAGTTTTAATAGAACTGCAGGGAACTGAGCAGATGAGTTTTCCTCTAAAGCTTGGAAAAAAAATGCTTGTAAGCGAAGGTTACTTATCTGCAGTGCTGCCAAAAGCAAACAAAATGCTCTCAAAAAACTACAAAAGGCTTAGTACGCTGTGCGCGGAATTCCAAAAACAACTGAGGTGATCATGTGAGGCTCTTTGTCGGAATTGAAATCCCAAAGGAAATCCGGGAAAAAATTGCGCCTGAACTCTCATTGAAAATCCCGCGAAGGGAATTCAAAATCGTGGAAGAGAAAAACCTGCACATTACTCTCTGCTTTATCGGGGAAGTGCCGGAAGAAAGCGCGCCTGAAATAAAGAGTCGGCTATCTGAAATAAAATTCGCAAGCTTCCGGGCAAGGCTTGAAGGCGCCGGCTCATTTCCAGGGCGCGTGCTCTGGCTTGGGCTTTCAGATGGCGCAAAAGAATGCGAAGAACTTGCCGCAAAAACCAGGCACGCACTTGGCGTTCAGGAGGAGAGGCTCCATGCACATGTAACGCTTGCAAGGAACAGGCATGCGGAAGATGAGGAATTTGCAAGGGCCGAATCACCCATCAAAAAAATGAAATTTGCAGAAGAATTCGAAGTGCGCGCTTTTTCGCTGCTGCAATCTCGGCTCTTGCAATCCGGACCTGTTTATGAGGGACTTGCTGTGTTCCCGTCAAGCACTTTCCTTAGCAGAGATTCGGGGTCGTAATAGTACTGCTGCACAACAAGCTCAACTTCCTGAAGCGAGCGAATGTTGTTTGAAATCATCCATTCCAGGACTTTTTTTCTCGTAAAAATCTCCTTTTCAATGTCCTTTTTTGTCTTGAGGGTTTTCGTGGCAATCTCCTCTATAAGCCTCATTGGGATGTCTGTTCGCAATATCTTGTCAGACCTGCCATCCCACTCAAAAATGTTGCTCACAAGCGGCTGCCTCTCCATTGAGCTTATTTCGGTAACTGTAAGAACGCGCCTCTGCCAGCCCTTTCCTTTCACATACATGCGGAACTGCACAATCACAAGGTTTAGAAGCGGCACAAGCTCTTCGGGAACATTCATTGGGTCGGATTTTAAGCGCAAAAGCATCTCGCGCGCAGAATTGCTGTGCAATGTGCCAAGGCTTCCCTTGTGCCCCGTATCCATTGCAACAAAGAGCGTCTGCGCCTCCGGGCCCCTTACTTCCCCCACAATGAGCCTGTCTGGCCTCATTCTCATCGCGTTCTTTAGAAGGTCATTCATTGTCGTGCCTTCCTGCCCCTTGAGCCTTGGCCTTGTCTCCATCCGCACCCAATTGTCCCTGTTTCCGAGCTGGAGCTCAAGAGTGTCCTCGATTGAAACAACCCTTTCAGAGAACCTTATGAAAACCGAAAGCGCGTTCAGGGTAGTGGTTTTTCCAGAGCCGGATCCGCCGATAATTATCATATTCATAGGCTCTATGCCCATGCCCTCGACCATCACCCAGAAAAATGCTGCCAAATCCGAAGTCATTGTGTTGTTCTCTATGAGATCCACAATCGTAAGAGGGGCGGATGTGAACTTTCTTATGGTCAGTGTCGAGCCAAACGGGGTTACAAAAGGAAAGGTCGCATTAGCCCTGTTGCCATCGGGAAGACGCGCATCAAGAAGCGGGTGATCCGCATCTATTGTTTTCCCAACCGAGCGCGCAATCTTTAGGAGCAAATCATCAAGGAACTTCTTGTCCGAATAATTGATGTTTGTCTTGCAGTGGCCGTATCGGCGGTGGAATATGAAAACATTTTTTTCATACCCGTTAACCATCACTTCCTCAAGGTCATCATCCCGCAGAAGCGAGGCAAGCTTGCCATAACCCACGGAATTGTCGAGAATCATTTCCGCAACAATGCCGGCTTTTTTGCTGTCTGGAAAATACTCCTTGATAAGCGCAATAAGGGACTCTTTCATTGACTGCATATCCTCTGTCCTTAATAGGTACTCAAGGCCCTCGCTGTAGGTTATTGGCTTTAGTATCTTCTCCTTAAACTGGCGGACAAAATCCACTGAAAAAACGCCGCCATAGCGGGAATCAAGCTCATCGGTACCGAGTTTCCCCAAGATTATGCTGGTTAGCGCTTCTGAGAGTATTATCTCGTCCTCACTAAAATCAGGCTCAGAAACCTCATAGAAGAAAAAAGGGAAGCCCTCGTAAATTATGGTATTTCCGTACGATTCGGCCTTTTCACCCCTGAATTCATTAACTGCACGTTCCATTTTAGAGCACCAAGAAGCTATTTATTATACAATTTAATACTATATAAACTAGCCTTTTTCTTTTCGTTGCACGAAAAGAACCTGGCAAACTCAAGAGGTTTGCAAGGCCTCGCACTCTGCAAGAGTGCAAGGAAACCCTAGGGAAAAAGAAAAGTGCAAGGTTATGGAAATACTCAAAAAAGCCTTAGATAAGGTCACGCCCACGGAGCGAGAAATCGCCGCCGAGAAAAAGTTCGCGCAAAAGCTAATTGCTAAAATAATGGGAATGCGTGGCAAGCACACAAAAGTGCAGTTAGTTGGAAGCATTGCCCGCGGCACGCACCTTCGCGGCGACAATGACCTTGATATATTCGTTTTTTTCCCAGAAGGGCTTTCGCGCGAAGGGTTCGAAAAAGAAGGGCTGCGCATTGGAAAGGCCGTGTTTCGCGGGCACAAATGGGAGAAGGCATACTCTGAGCACCCATACATCCGCGGAATAATAAATGGGTTCAGGGTTGAAATCGTTCCCGCGTATGATATCGAAGACGCAGCAAAACTAAAGAGCGCCGTGGATAGGAGCGCACTTCACAACGAATACCTAGTTTCGCATTTCAAAAAAGGGCAACAGGACGAGGCGCGGCTTCTAAAGCAGTTCATGAAGGGCGTGAAAACATACGGAGCAGACCTAAGTGTTAGCAGCTTTCCTGGATATGTTGCGGAGCTTTTGATAATCAAATACGGGACTTTTGAATCCGCGGTAAAAGCCGCCGCGAAATGGGAAAATGGAGAAGTGATTGATGTTGAATATCATACAACTTCACAGGAAGCGCGCAAAAAATTCGAAACGCACTTCATTGTAATTGACCCTGTGGACAAAAACAGGAATGTTGCAGCCGCGCTCTCGCAAAATCAGTATGCGCGCTTCATTGCCGCGTGCAGGGCATTTACAAAGAAGCCATCACTTAATTTTTTCTTCCCGAAGCCGCACAAAGCATGGAGCGGGGCAAAGCTTAGTGCATTCCTCAAAAAAACTGAGTTCATGGCGGTGATGCTCGGATACCCCACAGGAATTGTGGAAGATATCATGTGGGGACAGCTCAAAAGATTCGGGCGCAAAATCGCGCAGATGGCGCAGAAGACCGGATTTGCTCTGAAGCGCTCTGAAGAGTGGCTTGAACACAAAAAGCACATGATTGTGCTTCTTGAAGTTGAATCTGCCACTTTGCAGAAAGCAAAAATTCTCAGTGGGCCCCCCGCAACTGATCAGCAAAATTCACAGGCGTTCATTGCCGCGCATCCAAAGCCGCTTTCAGGCCCGCGCATTGAGAACGGAAAATGGGTTATCGAAGTTGAGAGGGAATACACAGAGCTTGAGAAGTTTCTTCCTGCGCTTTTAAAAAAGCTAAAAAAAGAGGAGCGCGAAGGGATACGAAAAGCCCTCAAGGGCGTGAAAATTATGCGCGAGAAGGAAATCATATCGCTTTACCGCAAAAACCGCGCTTTCCAGCAGTTCCTCACCGGGTATCTTAAGGGAGAGGAAGATTTTTTGGATTATTGAGCTGGCGGCTTTCTTGAACGCGGCAAGGCGCGCTGGATGAGACCGAGAGCTTTTTCACGCAGCCTTTTGAAGGTGCGATAGCGAGATGCGCCAGCCTTGGCAGATGCGGTTTTTCTTTTCAATTTCAAGTAAGGCTGCATCGCTGCAAAACTAATGCGCTTTCCGCCCCTGCCAAGCCGCCAGGAAAATGCGGCTTCCTTGGCAGCGGCATCTTGAGCATTGGCAACCTTTTGTGCAAGCTTTTTCATTCCGCTTTTGCGAAGCCTTGCCCGCATGTGGAAAAGGGAATCTCCTGCCCTGCTTCGTAAGCCCATGCAATAGAAAGGGATTTGGAAATATATAAACCAAGCGAGCCCGGTGGGATTTGAACCCACGACCTCTTCGTCCGAAGCGAAGCGCAATATCCTGCCTATGCTACGGGCCCACAGGATAGAAGCTATTTGGGTCGAGTTCGTTATTTAATATCTGGCTTCTTTGCTTAAAGGAAAGATGTGTGGGACAAAAACCGAATTTCGTCCAAACTTCATATCTTGACGATTTTGAGGTGTTTTTGAAGCCAATATTGTGCATCCAATTTTCAAGAGTGGAGTAGCCCCTCAGATACAGAACATATTGCACACTTTCATTCTCAGTAGTTGGCTTACGGATCCCTGTTTTGCAATTGAAACCAGTTTTCCTGAAAAGCGAGTACAACCCATGCGAAAGATTCTTTGAACACACCCCCAACTGAATTACAGGATAGGCATGTTTCTTTTTTACCTCGCTCTTATAACCACTTCCGGTTCTCTTCTGAAATGTAAGGCACCCATCAGTGTCAAAAACTCCGCGAATGAAACTATAGATGACATCCAAATTTCTTGAATTCATAATAAATTCTGGAACTGAAACGTCATACGTTTTTTCGCCATACGGAAATCCTAAAGAGTGCATGAATTCCACTATTTTTCTATCACGAATCACAAAACCGTAAGTCTGCCTTGCAGGAAAAATTTTTGCAGTAATACTTATTCCAAAAACTCGCTCAAAAAGAGGAACGACGTGAGAATCGTAATATTCCTTCTCATCAATATTTCCGCTAATATCAAGTTCTCTCTGGTAACCTTCATTACGAAGATAGCCATCTCCGGCATGAATACCACATATTTCAGCAATGTCTGGAGAAAAATCAGGAAGCATAAATGAATGCTTCCCAGAATCATTTATATTGGATTTTAGGGAGTTGACTGCCGGTGCGGGATTCATTAAAAATCGCCCCCAAAATTCTGTATAATCCAGATTTCTCTATCTGTCGGTTCTTCCGCCTGGAAAGCCAAAAGAATTTCTTCTATTGATGGAACTACAATTTCGACCATTTGACCACCTCCGCTAAATGATGAAATTTTTTCCGGAAACGTCTTGCGGGTTTTGGAGGCATTAAATCCTTTGCACCAAAATTAGTCGTAAGTCGTGCAAAGGTTTAAGCCGAGAAAACCCGAGTTGTAGGAAAAAATTCTCAAAGCGGAGGTGGTCCTTATTGCCTTTATGAACCGATTAAAAACCCCAAATCAAGCTTTTTAAAGGTTCCTAGAGCAAGAATACTAGTTCAACAACAGTTTCGGCTGTCTGATGAAAAAACGGTGTTTTTTATGAAAGTTTGCATAACAACGAACAAAGTGGTAACAAACGATTTTGTCGAGTTCCACTGCCCCTCGTGCAATGAGAGGATAGCAAGAAGCCTTGCTGCAAGGAAAAACAGCCTTGAGTACAAGTGCCCCTCGTGCGGATTTACAGGCCCATAAGGAAAGCTCATTTTTAGGACTGATTGAAGATGCCAGATAAAACACTACTGATAATAAGGATAAACGCCAAGGACATGGAAAAGCTTGATGAGACCGTAGCCGCGGTCCGCGGAATTAAGGCTGGCGCAGTAAAGGATGTGCGAAGAGAACCAATAGGCTTTGGGGTTGAAGTCATTAAAGCGGGCGTACTGATTGACTCTAAAGATGATGCTGCAATGGACAGGGTAATAGCTGAAATTGCGGCGCTTGCAGAAGTTGAGGATGCGGAAGTCGAAGGAATGACGCTGTTATAATAAGGAATTTGTTAAAGTCTGACTCCCAATAAAAAACCTTCAGCACCTAATTCTCAATTAGATGATAAAATCCATTTACCTTGAGAACTGGCGCTCGCACAGCAAGAGCACGCTCGAATTTTCGAGTGGCACAAATGTGATTGTTGGCAGAAGCGGCTCTGGAAAAAGCAGCGTAATGGACGCCATTTCCTTTGCTTTATACGGAACATTCCCTTCTCTTGCCGCGCGCAAGGTAACGCTAGAGGAAACCATAATGGCAAAGCCAATGAAGCAGGACCGCGCCATTGTGAAACTCGATTTTGATTATAATGGAAAAAACTATTCGGTTGAGAGGATTGTGAAAAGAAGCGGCATCAATGAAGGAAGCCTTGCGGAAAACGGGCGCTCAATTGCCGGGCCAAAAACTACCGATGTTACAAAAAAAATCACCGAAATACTCGAGGTTTCATACGATTTATTTAGCAGGGCTATTTACTCGGAGCAAAACCAGATTGATTATTTTCTGAGGCTCTCTCCTTCGCAGAGAAAGGAAAAATTTGATGAACTCTTGGGGCTTGATAAGTACGAGATTGTAAGATCGAACGCAGTTAGCCTTGCAAACAGCGTTAAGAAAACCTCTGAGGACCGGAAAACATTTCTCTCAGAGCTGCGCAAAAAAAATGATGGCAAGCAGCTCGCTGACCTTGAAAAGCGCATTGCGGAAAAGAATTCTGAAATCTCTGAAAAAACCGAAGGGCTTGAAAAAATAGAGAAAAGCGGCGCTGAAAAGGAAGCCGAACTCAAAAAGGCACAGGAAGATGAAAAAGAGCACAAGCGGCTCATGGACGCTGAAATCAAGGCAAAATCCAGGGCGGATTCATGCACGGAAGAAGTTAAGCGCATGAAGCAAAAACTTGGAGGGGCGGAGCCCGGAAAAATAGCGGAGAAACTTGAAAAATCGCGCGAAAAACTTGAAAAGGCAACGGAGAGCCTGAAGGCATTTGAAAAGGAATTAAAGGAACTTGAAAAAAATATGGTTGCACTTAAGGAAAAGCGGGCGGCGCAGAAGAATTCGCTTGAAGCAAACTCAAAAAGCGCCTCAAATTCCAAATCAATTGGAGCGCAATGCCCGGTGTGCAGAAGGCCTGTAAGCGAACATGAGCGCGGAAAATTAGAAGCGGAACTTGCGGAGGAAAAGGAAAAAATTGCCTCAGAAATTAAAGCAATTGAAAAGCTCATTGAAAAAACCAATGAGGAAATGGAAAAAATTGATGAAAAAATGTCTAAGGCGGAGGATGAGAAGGAAACTGCGCGCAAAGAAACTGAAGAGCTCAAAAGGATCGGGGACATTGCGCTTGAAATAGCGGAAAAAGAAAAGCTCTGCACAGAACTCGAAAAAGAAATTGTAAAAATTTCCGCGCAGATTGCAAAATCAGCGTTTGATGAAAAAATTCTCCCAAAAACCCGAGAAGAGCACTATGCACTGCGCGAAAGGGCTGCAAAGAGCAGGGCAGAAATAAGCTCTGGGAAAGAACTTCTAAAAGAGCTCGAAGCGGGAGTGAAAAGAATAAAAGAAACTGAAGAGCAGATAAAAAAACTTGAAAAAGAGACATTGGAAATGGAAAAGGCGGCGGAGAAGCTTGCAATATTTACTTCAGCGCTTAAATCCACTCAAGCGGAGCTGCGCAATGCCATGATAGAAACCATAAATGATGCGATGGATGAAATCTGGGGCAAAATTTACCCATACGGCGATTACACAAGTGCCCGGATAATGGTTGAGGAAGGGAGCTATGAGATTATGGTCCGGCAACTGAATGGGGAATGGGCACGCGTTGAGGGAATACTCTCGGGCGGAGAGCGCAGCTCAGTTGCCCTTACAATGAGAATAGCGGTTTCACTTGTGCTCACGCAGAATTTGGGGTGGATTATACTGGATGAGCCCACGCACAACCTTGATGCAAACTCCGTAAAGGGCCTAAGCGAAACCATGCGCACGCACCTTCCGGAAATTATCGGGCAGGTTTTCATAATAACGCATGATAAGGAAATGGAATACGCTGCGAGCGGGAAACTCTACACGCTTGAGAGGGAAAAGGAGAAAGACGGGGTTACGAGGATAGCGGGGGAATGAAAATAGTTGAATAAAAAAATAGAATTTGATTCTACTGCTTCTTTGCTTTCGCAACCTTTCTTGTAACAAAGCCCGCTACCAGATTTCTCTGGGTTGTGCTCATTGGCATATCAAAAGAATCAACAAAAAGCTTGTTTTCGCCAAAATCGTCGGATAGCTGGTTTGGGTATGTTGCAAGAAGCACATTTGCCATGCTCTTTATCTTTTGAGGAACTGCCTTGCCCATCTAATTCACCTCAACCCTTTCCACGCGCCCATCGGGGAATTCCCGCAGGACCGCAAGTGGAATTGCTTTCTTTTCAAATTCAATGCGCGCCATTTCAATAAAGCTTGCAGCTTTGTGTGCGGACTTTACTAGAAGCGGTGCACCAAGCGATAGCTGCAACGCCCTTGCGCTAATAAGGCGCGTGACCTCAAAACGGGTAAGCTTAGACATTTTAAAACCTAAAAAAGTTGCTAATTCAGTACTACTTCTTCTAGGCAAAGGGTTAAAAATATGAAAGCCAAGGGGCGTCTTTTGGCAAATGCGCCTAAAGCCCTGCTTTTAGGCGGATAAAGGGCTTTCCTAGCCTGTAGAGCTCGGAAAACCTGCGGGAAATACCAAGGGCTTCGGAATGATTCAAAAATATGCTCTGGGAATTCCCCGCAAGCCGGATAGCCGAACCTGAGGATGAAGCAA
>DATDXA010000006.1:0-11791 GCA_035289485.1 archaeon
AACTCGGAAAGTGGAAAACACTTTACTTCCCAGGAGTGCTCGCGCAAAAGGCGCAGGTGCTCAAGGAAAAAGGAATGGAATTCAACTACACCAGTCTCGCCTCGAACAAATACAGGGGGCTTGAGAATGGAGCGCAGGGAAACGGCGCAATGGTTGGGGGCTGCTAAAATGCTTAACCAAGTTCTAAACAAAAAGGAGGTAGAAAAATGCCATCAACAATGGAATATCTCGCAATAGTTGCCGTAGGGCTGGTGCTCGTGATATCAGTAGTGCAGGCTGTACAGCTAACAGGCCTGAACGAAAAAGCGGCGCAGCAAAACGCCGCACTCGGTTCGCTTGATTCTGGCGGCAACACAAGTGCGCTCAATCAGGCAAATCAGGCCCAGGCACAGGCGGCGCCTTCAAGCCAAATGGTCGGCGGATGCTGACAAATCAACGGGGATTACAATGGCGGCCAAATTAACAATAGGATTGCTCTTGGTTGCCATTGTGGCCTTCGGCGGCTGCCTGCAGCAGGCACAGCCAAAAAGCCAAATATGCACAATAGATGGCTGCTCAGCGGGCTTGGATATAAACGGCACAAGCAACGCAATTGGCGATTCAAACAAATTTGCAAACGCAAAGCCTGAAGACAGCAATATCACTTCTGAAAAAACCCATGACGAAATTTTGCAGGAAAAAGTCGCCCCAATCAAAGGAGTGGTTCTGCCAGTAAAGTGGGGCAACGCACTAGTGAAGGCGGCTAAATCCGGAGCAATTGACATGAATAAGTACAAGGAATCATTAAGGCGCGGCGGGGCAAGCCTCACATCCGAACATGAAAAAATCCTTTTGGAAGGAAGCGATGAGAACATCTCCTTCACAGCGGAAAACGCATACTTTAACCTGAACATGCTCTGGGCGCTTGGGCTTGTGAACGAAAACCCGATCCTCACAAAAGGAAAGATTTCAGGGCATGGGGACAAAAAATCCTATTTTGCTTCCACGGGCGGATGGGGCCTTGGGAAGAAAACGGGCGGCGAGCTGCTCGCAAGCACGAAAATAATCACGCTCACCCCAGAGCAGCAAAAAATTGTCGAAGAAGTGGCGGAAAGCACCTACAGGCCATGCTGCAGCAACCCAACCGCGTTCCCTGATTGCAACCATGGAATGGCGGCTCTTGCGCTTGCAGAACTCATGGCATCACAGGGCGCCACGAAAGAGCAGATTTATGATGCGCTGCTTGTTGCCAACTCATACTGGTTCACGCAAACATATGTGAACATCGCCGAATATTTGGATGAGAATGGGGAAGATTTTAGCAAGGCAGAATCAAAAGAACTTTTGGGTTATGATTACTCAAGCCAGAACGGCTATAGCAGGATTGCAAATAAACTGGAAAACATTCCAAATGTACAAGTGAGGGCAAGCACATGCGCAAACTAAAACAAAAAATTTGCTTTGTGGAATCAGGCCTTTATTTGCCGCAGCTCATCAACAAGCCTTATCATATTGACCTTCCCGTGCTTTTCCACATGGATAATGCCACGGTCTTCGAGTTTTCTGACGACCCTGTGGGCCTTGAGCCGGGTCATTCCGGGCTGCGCGGAAATGTTGCTCTGAGTTGTGGCGCCGTCCTTTTCGAGCAGGAGCCTCACAATTTGCCGGTCATCATCGCCAAGGAATTTCATTATTATCTCGACATTGGTCTTGGCCATTTTCCTCTCGCGCTCAATTGTGCTGCTCATCATGCTATAAACCACAATGCCGGAAACCACGCCGAAAAGGCCCATTATGACCATGAAATGCACATGGTGCTCAATGAAGGGCTTGAAAAGGTCAGGGACGGCTTCCCCTTTTGCCGAGAGGACATACACAAAGACAAGGACGGTCACAAGGAAAATGAAAACCGAGACAAGCACAACTCCCAGAACTATCTTTTGCCGAAAATCCATGCAAACCAAATATTGTTTCATCCCGCTGAAATTATTAAGCCTGCAGTTTATGCAAAGGAAAGGCAAAAAACGATAGTTTCACCATCTAATATATATTGTTTCAGATAAATGAAATACAGGGATTGAATCCCACAAGAGGTTTTTAGAATGGCAAACAAAGTCCTTGCAGAACGGAAGATGTTGGTTATCCTAGCCGCGGCACTGCTGATTTTTGGCGGCATGTTAATGGCCTGGAACTGGGCAAAAGAAAAACCTGCACAAGGCGGCTCGACCGCTGGCACGGCACTTACGGGGAATGTGCAGGAAATCTACCTCAAGGCACTTGGCAGCGGCACATACGACAAGCAAACCCTCACAGTGAGAAAAGGCCTGCCTGTAAGGCTGCATTTTAGCGCCGAACCAACGGCAGGATGCGGGAAGGCGCTTCTCATCAAGAAGTTCGGGGTGCAGCTGGTTTCAAAAAACGGGGAAGAGCAGGTTGCAACATTCACACCGCAGGAAACAGGGACATTTGAATACAGCTGCTCTATGAGGATGTTTGTCGGCAAGATGACGGTGGTGCCATGAGCGCCACTGAGGCACTCAGAGGGATAATTTCCACACCGAAATATGCCGCCACGGCGATTGCTATTTTCATAGTGCTGGCGCCGGTTTTTGCCCTGACTTCGGGCCTTATTGTGCCACCTTCGTTAGAACTCAATGCGATTGCAGAACTCCCCAAGATTGGAATGGTGGCGGCAATAGTCGGGCTTTTGGCGGTGAATGTTGCGGTGCTAAGGCGCAATATGGACATGAATGCCGACTCTGGCAAGGCAGTGGGAATTTTTGGCGGGGTTGCGGGGATGTTTACATCAACATGCGCGGTGTGCCAGCCTGTCTGGCTCATATGGATTGGATTTGGTTCGGCTAGCGCATTCCTTGCGGAAATAAGCTATTACATAGGCGCAGTGAGCATTGTGCTTCTTGCCTTCGGCCTTAACGGCCAGCTAAAGGCAGCCGAAGGGTGCGATACCGGAGGGGTGAAGAAATGGAAAAGACAATTAAGGTGAAGGGCATGCACTGCAATTCCTGCAAGCTTCTTATAGAAGATGCCGTTTTGGAAATAAACGGCGTTGAAAAGGTGAAGGCCGATTTCGAAACAGGGAAAGTGGTTGTTGCATACTCTGTTGAGGGGATTGTGCCAAAAATCAAAAGCGCTATAGAGAAAGAGGGCTACTTGGTGGTCGGATGAAAGAATACACGCTGCAGCTTAGCGGCATGACCTGCGGCTCGTGCGAACACCTCATTGAAAAGGTAGTGGCACGCAACGGCGCATCCGTCAATGCGATAGATGCCACATTGGGATTTGTCAGGCTCACATGTGATGAAAGCCAGATAGGCACGATTAGGGCCCAGCTGGCGGAAAAGGGGTTTGCAGAAACGGACGAAATTTCCGCGCAGAGGGGAAATCTGGCCAATGTGTGGAATTATGCAAGGTCAATAATCTCAGCGAAACCGGAAGTAGAAGTGGAGGCGAAGCTGCTCAATTATGCCATGGGCTCGGCCATTGTGCTCGCGCTGCTTTCAGCGGCAGCATATTTGTTTGCACTAAATGGGATTCCGAATAAAGAGGCTTACCTTCCGCTCATTGCACTCTCCGTTGTCACTGCAATTTCAACGGCGTACCCCTACTATCACGCCAAATGCTACACAAAGCGCATGTCATGCAGCAACGGAATGATGTCTGGGATGATAATGGGAATGATGCCGGGTTTCATGGTAGGAGCGCTACTTGGCGCAACCAATGGCATGTTCATTGGCTCAACACTCGGGCTTATAGCAGGGATATTTATGGGAGTGAAAATCGGCAAATGCTGCGGGGTAATGGGCGCGCTTGAGGGAGTAATGGCCGGCCTTATGGCAGGGATTATGGGGGCAATGACATCGGTGATGATGCTAAATGACAACCTCATCGCTTTCCTGTACATAATGTTCGCGGTCTGCGTATTCGTTCTTGCTGGAATGAGCTATATGATGCACCGCGAAGCCGGGCACACGCCAAAACAGGAATTCCGCACAAACTTCACAGGTTTTCTTGCCGCAAGCACAATAATATGGGGGCTTTTAATGGCTTTCATGGCTTTCGGGCCAAAGGGGCCATTGACATTCATATGAGGAGATGCGAAAAATGACAAAAGCAAAAGACCCTGTGTGCGGAATGGAACTGGAAAAAGAAAATGCCAAGTTCAAGGAAACAGTTGGCGGCAAGGAATATTATTTTTGCTCCAAAGACTGCCACGGCAAGTTCCTCTCCGCCCAAAAGGGCGATACCAAACAGGGCAGCGAAAAAAATGCCACAGACGCGCGTGGAACTGAAAAAAATGCAGCCAGCACGCAGGGCAGCATTTCAAAAGAAACATTCAGGGTAAGCGGCATGCACTGCGCATCCTGCGCATCCATAATCGAGCGCAGGCTCAAAAAGCTTGATGGAGTAAGAAGCGCAACTGTCAATGTTGCAACAAACAAGGCAACGGTAGAGTATGACAGGGCACTTACCGGCGTTGAAAAATTTGACAAAACGGTAAAGGGCGCAGGGTATGGCATTGAAGGTGATGAGAGCGCAAAACCACAAGGCAGCCAGCGGGAAATAAGGCTGCATGTCAAAGGCATGGATTCGCCCCACTGCACAGGAATAGTCCAAACAGCGCTTAGCAGAATTGACGGGATAACTTCAACGAGCCTCAAGTATGAGACGCAAACCGCAGGAATTACATTTGACGGCGCGAAAACAAGCCCTGAAAAAATACGCAGGGCGATTTTTGATGCGGGCTATGAACCTGAAACATTGCAGGGCGAGAGTGCGGGAGATATGGAAAAAAATGCCCGCGAAAAGGAAATTGCTCAATTAAAGCATAGGGTGCTCATTTCAGCAATCCTGACAGTGCCTGTAATTTTGCTTGCACTTCCAGAAATGCTAGAAGGGATAATTGCAATAGACTATCCGCAAGCCATCATAGCTTATTTGCCAATTCTGCAGTTCGCGCTTTCCACGCCGGTTTTGTACGTGAACAGAGATTTTTTCACAAGAGGGTTCAGGGGCCTTTTGAACAGGACTCCGGGAATGGACAGCTTGGTGGCATTAGGCGTGGGAGCGGCATATGTTTACAGCATGACAGTTGCATGGGGTTTTGTGCAGGGCAAAATGTATTTTGAAACCGCAGCGCTTCTGCTCACATTCATAATATTAGGAAGATATCTCGAAGCCGTTGCAAAGGGCAAGACTTCTGAAGCGATAAAGCGCCTTATCGGGCTGCAGCCAAAAACAGCAATAGTTGTGCGCGCAGGAAAAGAAGTTGAAATCCCCATAAGCGAAGTTGCAGTGGGCGACATCATACTTGTAAAGCCGGGCGATAAGATACCGGTGGACGGGATTTTGGTTGACGGCTCAAGCAGCGTCGATGAGAGCATGATTACAGGAGAGAGCCTGCCGGTACACAAAAACAAGGGAGACACTGTAATTGGCGCCACAATAAACAAAACCGGGGCGTTCAGGTTCAGGGCAACGAAAATCGGCAAGGACACAATGCTCGCGCAAATAATCAAGCTCGTTGAAGATGCGCAAGGGAGCAAGGCACCAATACAAAAGCTCGCGGACACGGTTGCCGGGTATTTCGTGCAGGGAGTGATAGCGCTTTCCATTCTCTCATTTGTTTACTGGTATTTCATTGCTGGAGAGCCGTTCCTTTTCGCGCTTACAATACTTGTTTCAACTCTTGTGATAGCATGCCCCTGCGCAATGGGGCTTGCAACCCCCACCGCAGTGATGATTGGCACAGGAAAAGGCGCGGAGAACGGGGTGCTCATAAAAGACGCGGCAAGCCTTGAGCAGCTGCACAAAGTGAAGGTTGTGATTTTTGATAAGACCGGAACTATTACCAAAGGAGAGCCAGCGGTAACGGATGTAATAGCTTCCGGAATGAAAGAATCAGAGCTCATTTCGCTTGCGGCGAGCGCGGAGAAGAATTCCGAGCACCACCTTGGAAGGGCGATTGTAAAAAAGGCCACGGAGATGAAAATACGCATCTCCGAACCCAAAAAATTCGATTCAATCCCGGGGCACGGAGTGGTGGCTTATGTTGGCGCCAAAAAAATACTGATTGGAAATCTCGCCCTGATGAAAAAGAACGCTGTTTTGGTTTCCGAATCCCTGATTTCAAAAATGCACTCGCTTGAAGAGCAGGGAAAAAGCGTTGTGATAGTGGCGGCGGGAACAAAGCTTGCGGGAATGATAGCGATTGCCGACACGATTAAGGATAGCTCACGCGGCGCAATAGAGGCGCTTGAGGCAATGGGTTATGAAACTGTGATGATTACGGGCGACAATGAGCGCACAGCAAATGCGATTGCAAAGCAGGCAGGAATTTTGAAAGTTCTTGCACATGTTCTCCCGCAGGACAAGGCAAATGAAGTGAAAAAACTGCAGCAAGGAGGGCGCAAAGTCGCATTTGTGGGGGACGGAATAAATGATGCTCCTGCGCTTGCGCAGGCGGATGTTGGAATCGCAATTGGCGCGGGAACCGATGTTGCAATAGAGAGCGCGAGCATTGTGCTCGTAAAAAGCGATTTGCGCGACATTGTGACCGCAATAGAACTAAGCGAATACACCCTGCGCAAAATCAAGCAGAACCTATTCTGGGCATTCGGGTACAATGCTGTGGGAATACCAATAGCAATGGGAGTACTCTACCCGTTCACGGGATTTTTGCTAAGTCCTGTAATTGCGGGCGCTGCAATGGCATTTAGCTCGGTAAGCGTTGTTGGGAATTCGCTTCTAATGCGCGGATTCACGCCAAAAAGCAAAAAATAGGCCCAATCCGCATCGTTTAAAAAAGAATACTAAACAATTCTCCTGTAATGTAATTCAAGCCGCACAAAGCGCGCTTGGTGCAATATAGGAGGTTTTGGGAATGAAACTCATTGAAGAAATGATTAACCTGGTCCGCGACGATGACGAAGGCGGCGGAGAAGACTGGGACTCGGACGATGACGAAGATGGCGATTCAGACGGAGAATCTGAAGGCGACATGGACGAGAGCTCTTAAACTTTCAAATAACTGATTCTTTCTTTTTTTATTTTTTTAATGCGAGCCTTGAGATAAGGCTGGAAAAAATAGTTCGCAATGCCTAAGGCACTGCCTCTTTTCTTTTTGATCAAACTTTTTATTTTCTTGCCAGAGAAAAGAAAAAGTTTGCGGAGGGCAGGATTCGAACCTGCGAAGGCACTAAGCCGCTACCGTCTGAGGGTAGTACGTTTGACCGCTTCGCTACCTCCGCAATGTTAACAATTTCTCCCCCTGCAAGATTTTAAAACAAGACTTTTGAGGTTATTTGCCTTTGCGCAAAACAAGCCATTTCGCAAGCTTGCGCGTTGCAAGAGCACGGTGCGAAATCCGGTTTTTCTCCTTTATGTCAAGATTAACTAGAGCATTTGAATATCCAGCCGGGACAAAGAGTTTCTCATAAGGAAGGCGGTCTTTGTCAACTGAAACCGCGCGCAAAAGCAATTTTCCGCGCAAATACCCTGAGAAGACCTTGAAGGTTTTGCCGTCGTAATAGCAAATCGCGGTTCCGAAGTGCGCGCTGCGGTTCTTTACCCGGCGGATGAGCGAGAGAAGCCCGTCAAACCCAATTCCTTCATACACGCGCTTTGCAAAAATACCCGGAAAATTGTGATACGCATCAAAGTACACGCCGGTGTCCTCTGCAATCACCGGTTTTTTTAGTTTTGCAAATGCCTGCTCCGCTTTTGACTTTGCAACCTCTTCAATCGAATTGAAATCTGGCTCGAGTATCTTGAGGCTTTTTTGCTTAACTGAAATGCCATACTCAGAGAGGATTGCGGAAATTTCCCCGACCTTGTGGCGGTTTGTTGTGGCGATAAAAATCTGCATCAGGGTTCACTTGAAATGTTTCACTTCGAATCCACGAGTTCTACAAAAGAGAGCTTGAGGCTAAAACCGGCCTTGGCCTTTGCGCGCACAACTGTTCCCTGTATCGGGGGCTTGTCAAAGGTGAAAACATTCATCTTCCCATAAAGCTCGCCATAGCTCAATTTGAAATTTCCGGAAACGCGCATAACCCTTGAATCCCTTGAAACCTTGGACTGGTAGGAGCTGCGCTCGAAATAATTTACAGTGAGTTCTTTTAGAACCCCGTCAGCTTCCTCAACATTCACTTCAGAGACATTGTGCTCCTGCATCGCGGATTTTACTCCTTCGAGGATATTGTCATCCTCGTCAAAAAAAAGCTCGATGGTTTTTTTCATTCCCTTCTTGTTGAAGATGTGCGCGTCTATATGAGGCATAAAGAGAAATAAATGGCGCAGGGGTTAAAAATGGTGCTATGGTTTCTGCCAGATGTCATAACCCTTTTTCTTGGAAAGCCGGCCCTTTTTTTGCCAAGGCGGATGGCCCTTGGGCCTACGCTTGCGCCGGTTATAATGCTCCACTGATTGTGCAAGGGCTCTAATCGTAGCCTCACCTACATTAAAGCCGCGGCTTTTTTCATAACGAATAATTTCAGGAGTTGGGAGGCGCTTTCCGGGGTTTCTGGCTAGGTGAGCCTGCAGCCTATAAAAAAATCCGTTTCTTTGAGAAATGCTGCTATTTGTGAGATCAAGAGGCCTAAAGCCCACACGCCCCTTAATTGTATAAGCAGGGTAGCCCTTGAATCCTTCTGGCGGCTCAGGCCTGCGAAGCTTTCTTATCCCACTCATATGGCCACATTAGAATAAATGGATTTTGCCCTTTAAAAAAATAGCCTTTGTTCCGCGCAAGCCTCACAGCGCATAAAGCCGTATGTTTTTTAAGCAAAAGAGAGTAATCTAAGCATGGATGAATTCTTCGGCCTTGCAGGGCTCGCGCTCATTGTAATTGCTTGGATTCCGGGAGTTATGGAAACTATCCGGACCAGGAAAACCACGATGAAGCGCGAATTCATTGCCATCTATTTTCTGGGCTCGCTAAGCCTTACAATATACGGCTGGCAGCTGAACGCCATTCCTTTTGTAATACTAAATGCCCTTGCAGCGCTTGTGCCGCTCGTGCATGCCTATTATTACTTCAAGAAGTAAATGCGCATACTACTATTTTCAGCGCAAATGAGCGAGCCTTTAAAATAGTTTCCGTAATCTTTGTGTAACATGGCAAAATCGCAGTATGATGTCATAATTGTCGGCGGCGGCCCTTCTGGAAGCTCAACTGCACTCTTTCTTGAAAAGCAGGGAGTAAAAAACGTCCTTCTTGTGGATAAGGCAAGGTTCCCGCGCGATAAAATATGCGGCGATGCATTCTCAGGCAAAAGCATGGGCCTTGCAAGGGAACTTGGCGTGGTAAATGATTATGACAGCGCCCCGCACGAACCGGTTTATGGAGTGCTCTTCAGCAACCCAAAAGGAACGCTTGTTGATATCCCATTCCCCGGAGCGGAGAAGGGAAGGAAATCCAAGCCCGGATTTTGCATGCGAAGAATTGACACGGACAATGTGCTGTTCCAGAACGCGAAGAAAAAAGTTGAAACGCTTGAAGAGTTCACGATTTCGGATTTGATTTTGGAAGACGGGTTTGTAAAAGGAATTAAAGGAAAGCAAAAAGATGGAAAAGAGCTTGAGATTCGCGCAAACATTGTTGTGGGCGCGGACGGAACCAGCAGCGTAGTTGCGCAAAAAGTAGGGCAGGGAGTTTGCCCGCCTGAACACCAAGTAATTGCAACGCGTGGATATTACCAGGGCGTTACTGGAATGACTGGCAATATCGAATTGCATTTTGTTGAAGAGGTAATGCCGGGATATTTCTGGATTTTCCCGCTAGATAACGGATGGTCCAATGTTGGCCTTGGAGTTCTTACAAGCGAGAAGCAGAAGAGGAAGATGAACCTAAAGGAATTGCAAGAGCAGATAATCGCAAACAATGCGATGTTTAAGGAAAGGTTCAAGGACGCGAAAATTGACGCGCAGGGAATAAAAATCTGGACACTGCCGCTTGGCTCGCATCACCGCAAAAACCACGGCAACGGATGGGTTCTGGTAGGGGACGCTGCATCACTCATTGACCCTTTTTCAGGCGAAGGCGTTGGAAACGCCATGACATCCGGAAAATTCGCGGCAAAAGCCATTGTTGCGGCGCTAAACAGCAATGATTTTTCAGAAAAGGCATTTGATAATTATGATGCGGAGCTTTGGTCAACAATCGGGCCTGAACTTAAGACATCTTACAACCTGCAAAAACTCGGCAAGTTCAAAACACTTCTAAATATTGTAATTGACAAGGCTTCAACCAAGCCAGAAGTCAAGCGCGCAATCTCAGGAATGCTCGCAAACGAAGAGGCAAAAAAGGACCTGATATCCCCGCTTGGGCTTCTCAAGCTGCTGCTTACGTGAAAAAGCCGGAATTGCACAATCTGCCTAGACAAATGCAGAAGCATCACAACAATCTCGTCAAACGAAAAATCTAACAAACCTCTTTACATGGACAAAAAGCTCTTTATAAAGAATTGTAGCCATAAAATGCACCTATTTATAATGTGTAGCCACCTAATATTATTATATGTTTGTCGAAGTTAGAGAAGTCGGTGGAAAGAAAAAATACTATTTGGTTCATTCTTTCAGACATGACCAAAAGGTCAGAAAAATTAGGAGATATTTAGGCACAAACCTAAACAAGGCAAAACTTAGAGATTTGAGACAAGTTGCGGAAAAGCAAATAATACAAAGAGTTAATGCCTTCAAAAAAATCAGTGACCCATTGCTTGAAGTTCTTTCAGAAGAAGAAATTCAAAAAATAAAGGAGCTGCAGGATAATAGCCAATTCAAAGTACTCCATCTTTCTGAAGAGGAATGGCAAAGATTTTCTGAAGTATTTACCTATAACACTAATGCTATTGAAGGCTCAGAACTTAATCAGAAAGAAGTCAAGGAGATACTGGAAAAGGACAAATGGCCCCAAGATAAAAGCAAAGAAGATATTTCAGAAGCTTATGGGGTAAAGGAAGCAATCCGGCTTATCCGTGAAACCAAAGAACACGTTTCCATAGAAATTATCAAAAAAATCCATGAAATCGTCTTCAAAAATTCAAAACCATACGCCGGCCAGCTTAGGCCAAAAGGAATTGAAGTTGTAGTAAGAGACGGACTTGGCAATATAGTTCATGAAGGTGCGCCTTCAGAAAAAGTGTCGGAACTGCTCAAAGAGCTTGTAAAATGGTATTCCGAATACCAAAAAAAGTACCCTCCATTGTTGCTCGCCGCGGTTATACATAACCAGTTTGAAAACATCCACCCTTTCCAGGATGGAAATGGGAGAGTAGGCAGAATCCTGATGAACAACATACTCATAAAACACAGCTTACCGCCGGTAAACATTGACCTCAATAAGAGGAAAGAATATTACAAATCCCTCCAGGAGTACGAAAAAAACCACGATATTAGGCCAACAATAGAGCTTTTGCTCGAGGAATACAAGAAACTAAAAAAACAGCTTAGGTGACCACAAAATCGAAAGGCGTGGTCACCCAGTGATAACTGATATGGAGTTGAGAAAATAGTGAAAGTAACTGTCGAAGTAACGAACAAGGAACTTGATGCCATGGAAGACCTTGCAGTGGCATGGAATCTTTGCGATAAACACAAACGCATTCACAATGCTAGTGAAGAGCAAAACTTCAAGTTCACGCAAACCTGCAAAAAATGCGTAAAAATCAACAAAGAAGTAAGAGGAAAAACGCTGCACCTTTGGAGCAAACTAGTGACAGGATACCTAAAGGCAAGCAAAAAACGTGGCAGGAAATTGTGAGTGAAAATGCAGCCAAAGGTGGCCACAAAA
>DATDXA010000007.1:0-11859 GCA_035289485.1 archaeon
CCATCCGGCAATTCAATTTATTAATAACCTTTGCACCATATATAGACTAGGTCCACATTCTAATTTGCGTTTATCAGCAATAAAAAAGTGGATTTTATAAAAAGGGGTGAAAATGTGAAGTCTTTGGTTAGTTCGGCTACAGTTAAAGACAGCTCCAGCCAGGCGGCTGAAGCAAAAGGCGGCGACGAGTTCGCAACTCCGAAAATAATGGTAATAGGATGCGGAGGAGCGGGCTGTAACGCCATCAACAGGCTCAGCAAGATGAACATAGAGGGAGCAACCCTCGCTGCAATCAATACAGACAAGCAGCACCTCGCCATGGTCGGCGATGATGTAACAAAAGTTCTCATAGGAAAGAGCGTAACAAGGGGCTTAGGTGCAGGCGGATACCCTGAAATCGGCGCAAAAGCCGCAGAGGTTAGCAAAAACGAGCTTACACAGCTTCTTGACGGAGTTGACATGCTCTTTGTTTCCGCAGGAATGGGAGGCGGAACAGGAACCGGCTCAGCGCCAATAGTTGCGGGAATCGCAAAAGAGCAGGGAGCAATCGTTGTCTCCATAGTAACATACCCGTTCTCGCTTGAGAGGGCAAGGATGATCAACGCAGAAGCCGGAATACAGAAACTCTCTGATGTTTCGGACACGGTTGTTGTAATAGACAACAACAGGCTCGTTGAACTCGTTCCGAACCTTCCGATACAGGACGCATTCAAGGTCGCAGATGAAGTAATAGCAAGGACCGTGCGCGGAATAACAGAAACAATCACACAGCCTTCGCTAATCAACCTGGACTTTGCAGACATCAGAAGCGTCATGACAGGCAAAGGCCTCTCACTCATCGCAGTCGGAGAGAGCAAGTCTGTTAACAAGGTCGAGGAAGCGGTCGCTGACACGCTAAACAACACCCTTTTGGATGTTGACATCGCAGGAGCGCAAGGGTGCCTAATACACATAACAGGCGGACCTGAACTCACACTCGGTGAAGCTAACGCAATTGGCGAAATGCTAACTGAGAGAATAGATGCGAAAGCGCAGGTCATCTGGGGAGCAAGAGTTGACAACACATTCGAGAACAAAATCGAAGTGATTGCAATCTTCACCGGAGTGAACTCGCCATACATCACAGGAAGCAAGAAGACATTTGGCATTCAGTCAAAATCCTCGTCAAAGGACAGGGATTTCGGGCTCAAGTATCTATAAATCAATAATTTTCACGGGGAGCGCCCCAAAGGCGCTTTCCGAATTTCTATTTTTCTAAAATCCTGTCAATTCATTAAACAACAACATTATATTCTACGGAAAACAAAAATACATACATGAAGAGAAGTGCGGTTAGGAAGAGAATAACACCCATTACAGACATACTTGAGATTCAGAGGCGACAGCATAGCGCAATACAAAAATTCCCAGCCTCGGCACCCCAAGCAATGCGACTTTTGGTTGGATCAAGAGCAAAGACCCACAATAAAGAATTGAAAAGGGAAATTGACAGGCTTGTTGAGGAAATCGGAAGAAATGGAAATATAACCGGCAAGCAACAAAGAAGCGCCGCCATTTTTTGCTGGCGCGCAATTAATGAGCCTTAAAAAATACATAGCAGTTTAATTCTGCCTTGAAATTATCAGAAAAATCCCGACTATTAGAAAAACTATGCTAAGGTATGGGCTCTGAAGAAACGGGTTGATTATATCAAGAGGCGCTGGGACACTCTTTACAAGACCGCCAAGGCCTGCACCTAAGAAAAGCATCCCAAGAGCAAATTTGTCAACTGAGAACATCGAATACAAAATGGCTTAACCGCTTAATAAGGATTACTCGAACCATTCGACATTCGACCATTGTGCGAATTGTTGATTGACGAAACCTTTTTATGGATTTAAGGGGGTAATTTTGCATGGATCAACTGGCAACTACGATAGCGGGGGAAATTGCACTCTCAAAAGACCCGGGCTCTAGCATGAAAAAGTGGCGCGAAATATTCGGAGTAAGCCAAACTGAGCTTGCAGAAGTTCTCAAGATTTCCTCATCAACTATTTCAGATTACGAAGGCGGGAGAAGGAAAAGCCCAGGGATCGGGGTTGTTGCAAGGCTTGTGGAAAGCCTGATTGATATAGATAAGAATCGCGGAGGGAAAGTAAAAAAGCAACTCGAAAAGAATTTCGCGCCAAGAAGCGATGTGTTTGATATTACAGAATTTTCAAAGGCAATTGATGGGAAGAAATTCGCTGAGCTCATTAAAGGCGAATGCGTTGCAAATCCGGGGAAGCTAAAAGAAATTCAACTTTATGGGTACAGCGTTATAGATTCGCTAAAAGTCATTCTGGATGTTCCTGTGCACGAATACATCAAGATGTATGGCAAAACCCCAGAGCGCGCTCTTATATTTTTGCAGGTGGGTTCTGGAAGAAGCCCGATGATTGCGGTAAAGGTTGGAAGATTTTCAACCGAGATGCGCCCATCAATTGTTGTGCTGCACGGAATCGATAAGGTTGACCCAATTGCGCAGAAAATAGCGGAATCGGAAAAGATACCGCTTCTAATCACCACAACACCAGTAGAAGAAATAAAGAAGGCACTGAAGGAATTTGAAGTGTGAAAGTAAGGTAATAAGATGATTAGGAAAACTTTTGCAGCGGCAATGAGAGCCGCGCGAAAATTTGTTCCAAGAAACAAAGAACCAAAAACTGTTTCTCCTCTAAAACCCATGGCTTTTCTAAGTAGGATTGCAAAAATTTGGGGAGTGCCATTTAAGAAATTGCAGCCAGAGGAACGTAGTTTTCAAAGGCTCAAAATACCAATTACGCCGTGGATTTTTGGTAAAAGAATTGTTAAGCAGGGTTCTACAAGAGGAGAATACAAACCAAAAACACACATTATAGAAGTTGATCCAACGGACGCTTTTACTCGTTCTCACGAAATAACACATGCGGGTGCAATAATAATATCCCCTGCAAAAGAATATGAAAATTGGACACAGGATACTATGAAAACACGTTTAGCTTCAGTTAGTTATGGATTTGGCGGATATCCAAAGGTGATGCAGGCAGTTTCAAAACACGAAAGAATAGCTGACCTTGCAGGTAAAGAAAAAGGGCACTCTGGGGCAAGCCTACAAAAGTTTTTAGGGCTAATAGGCATCCCCTCAATAGGAGTTATCTTCCCACCGCTTGGCGTCCTTGTCGGAGCAAAATATGTCGGACGCGAAGTGGAGCTGAGGACACAACATAGAAGTGTAAGAGGGTTTTACAACAGGCATGGCATGGACGGAATAATACTTTTATCAGCATCACCACCGAAAGTTTTTGGCACACTCGAACTTTTAAGCTGGGAGAAAAAAATGATAAAAAACGGGTTGCTGGCTGAAAGTGCGGGCCTTACCGCATCAGGAGAAAATCACCTCAGACGCATATTGCCAAAAGAAACAATACTTGCAAGGCTCAAGGCTGCGGAAAGAAACCGGGCAAAATGAGAAGCCAACTCAGAATTTTATGCAATAAGTGTGCCTATACTTCGTTGTCCCGTTATCGTTCATCCCAATCATCTTGTTTGAGTAGATTACCCTCAGGCCATATTTTTTTGCAAGGCGATTGGTCACTATCTTTGAAGCCTTTGCCGAGCCAACCATCACATCAAACCCGCCGGGAACATTTTTCGAATCCACGGCTTCGGATAGCTCGATTTTCTTTTTCTGCTCTTTTAGAAATTTCATGAGCTCAGCCATCTTCGCGCGGCCCTCTTCAAGCGTTGGCTTTTTGATGAATCTTATCTGGATTATTGCCTCGTGGTAATTTGAGGCAAGCCTCATTGAGGCATCGGAAATGGTTTTATGCAGCCGCACTTTCACATTCTTTTTCACAAGAAGCGGAACCCCTTCCACAACCACAGAAAATGAAACATCCGAGAAAATATCCCCATCCTTTCGCTCCAAAGAAACGACAATATCTGAGACTGGAATCTTTTTTGGCTTTGCAAGGGACTTTATTTTATCCCCAATCATCTCGCCGATTGCCTGGTCTGTAAGTTCTACCCAGTCCCTGCCGATTCTCACCCTTCCGCTACGCGAATCAAAATCAATTACGAACTCTTCAGGAAGCGGAAGAACTTCGCCCTTTTGCAAATAGCATTCAGGGCAGAGGCTGCTTATTAGATGGTCCAGTTCCTTGCCGCAATTCACACAAAAACGCTTCATAAAAACACCGCTCAAAACCGCTTACTTCTTTCCGGCATAATTTAGGTAAAACACCGGATTTAGCACGTACATGTAAGTGTAAACGTAAGCTGTCAAAAACCTTATTATGATGAACGCAAACCAGAAAAGCGCCGTGCCTTCATCTTGCGGGAAGTATTCAATTGCAAAGGCAATTGCAAGGGAGAGCACAGAAAGCAAAAGGCTCAAGATAGTTGCCTTTGCAACATCCCGCTTGTTTTTCAGAGAAATCGCAATCGAGCGCCTGAATGATTCAAGCGCCCCCAGTTTTTCAAATGCAACAAGAGGGTAGAGGGTATAGAAGAAGAAAACCGCGGCAAGAATCAGAAGAACATAAATTCCGGTGAAAATGAGCGAATAATCGCTTTCTGAAACAATCAGTATGGAAAGCGGAATGGATAGGATAAATATTGCCGCAAGCACTCCGGCCTCGAGAATGAGAAGCGGAGGGAGTATTTTGCCAGCGTTCGAGGCAACCTGCTTAAGCGAGGAAAAAATCGAAACCTTCCTGCGCGCAAGCGCATCCTTTACCAAAAACGGATACATCGCGCTCACCACAATATCAAGAACACCGACAGCGAGAACTGCAAGGAGCAGTGCAAGGAGCATTGGAAGAAGCGAGAGCGCGGGATCGGCAAGCACATCAGCAGCTACGCTTGCGGTTAGCAAAATAGTGATGCTGTAGAGAAATGAAATAAGAAGCTTTGGCAGAATGAATTTTGGGTTTTCAAGAAATATGCGCAGCGAACTTTGAAGGGTTTCAAAAAACCTGCTCATAAATCCATTACCTGCCCGAACTCGGGAACAATTGGAGAGAAGCCTTCCTCTTTAATGGATTTCGCGAACTTGGCGCTAACTTCGGCGTCACCATGCACGCACACAACCTTTTCTGGATTCAGTTTCTTTATTGCGCGGAAGAGCTCTTCTCTTCCGGCATGAGCGCTGAAATCGTATCTTTCAACCGCGGCCTTGACATCAACCGTAAGGCCATCTAAATTTATCCTTCCGGTTTCGAGCAAAATCTTGCCCGGAGTTTCCTTGACCTGATAGCCCGTGAGCATAATCTTTGAGTTCTTGTCATTGTAAATTGCAGGGAGATATGCATAAACGCTTCCGCCCTGCATCATGCCGCTTGTGCACACAATTACCGAGGGCTGCTTTAGCGCGCTTTTTCTTGTTTTCACATCCCTGACCCAATTGACCTTCTCAAGGGCGTTTTTCAAGAACTTGGGGTCCTTTAGGTATGCTGGGTTTCGCAAATAAACTTCGGCAACTCTCTGGCCCATCCCGTCAAAATAAATCGGAGCCTCGACATTGTACTCAGTTAGAACATCGATTATTTCCTGGCTTCTTCCAACCGCAAATGAGGGGAGAAGCGCATGGCCGCCGTTGTCAATTGCCTCCTGCACCGATGCAACAAACAATTTCTCGGTTTCCTTCCTGTTCGGATGATCGCGGTCCCCGTAAGTGCTCTCGGTAATCATGACATCGCACTCCTTTATTTTGTCGAACTGCGCGGGGCCATGAAGGCGGGTGTCGACATACCTGAAGTCCCCTGTGTATACAATGTTTTTGTTGCGCATGCGAAGCTCGGTAATTGCTGAGCCCACAATGTGCCCGGCATCATGGAAAACAACAGAAGAGTGGTCGGTTATTTCCATTGGCTTATTGTAAGGAATTGGAAAAGTGAATTTTTCAGTTTTTGCAATGGATTCTTTGGAGAATTTGGCGTCCATTCCTTCGAGCCCCGCGATTTTGAGCGTGTCAAACCACAAAATCTTGGCAATTCCCAAAGTGGGCGGGGTCATGTAAGTGAGGCAGTGGGTATTCTCAAATAAAAACGGGAGATTTCCTGTATGGTCTAGGTGGGCGTGTGAAATTATCGCGGCGTTCAAATTGACCTTTACGGGAAGTGGGTATTCTATCCCCTCAGGAGTTAGCTTTACCCCGTAATCTAGGAGTATCTTATCGCCATCATCCACAAGGAATGCGCTTCTGCCGACTTCCTGCGCCGCGCCCTTAAAAGTGATTTTAACCATTGGAATCAACAAAATTGAACGGCAACAAATTTAATAAAGGTGTTTTGCCCATTCTTTGCATGAAAACGCTTGCCTTAGGCGAATCCATCAAATTAGCGCAGAAATACGGCATAAGGTTTGTGAAAACCGCCCACGCAAGAACCGAAAGCGAAGCCGAAAAGGCGTGCAGGCACATCGGATTTCCGGTTGTGATGAAAGTCATCTCTTCTCAAATAACCCACAAGACCGATTCTGGGGGGGTGAAGGTTGGAATCCGGACAATTGAGGAGGCGCGGGAAACTTTTGTAAAATTAAGAAAGTTAAAAGGGTTTGAAGGGGTTGCGGTGCAGCAAATGGCGCAGGGCACCGAAATCATAATCGGCGGAATTCGCGATGTGCAGTTCGGCCCCGCGGTCTTGTTTGGCTTTGGGGGAATTTATGCGGAAGTTTTTAAGGATTATTGCCTGCGCCTGTGCCCGATTGAGAGGAAAACCGCGCTTGAAATGGTGAAAAGCGTAAAAGCCTATCCGATACTTGCGGGAGCGAGGGGGACAGAAGGCGCAAACATTGGAAAAATTGTGAAAGCGATAATGGATGTTAGCAAATTAATGATGAAGGAAGGAAACGTGCTTGAACTTGATATTAATCCGCTGATGGCGTCGAAAAAGGAACTCATTGCGGTGGATGCGCGCGTGGTGACAAATTAGAAACAATATTCAAATTTTAAAAATTATTTAGGGCATCGCCCTTAGCCTAAAGAAGCACTCATCGCAAATGAACTTGCCGTTAAAATCCATCCCTCTCTCCGCGCGCGCATTGCAAAGGATGCACTCCGCGCCCTTTGCGGGGTGCGATTCGCGGATGCTCCACTCATAGAGCAAATCCCAGTCAAGCCACTGCGGGAGCACGAGCTCTTTTAGGACGGTTTTGTCATTTTGCTGGATGCGCTTTAGCTGCATCGGAAGAACGCGCTTTCGCAATTCGCTTTCAAAAAAATGCACGCGCGAGCCCTCGCCCCTTCGGACGAATTCAACCATGCGCTGCTCCCAAGAATCCATCTGTAAAAAGAACGGAGAGGTGATATTTATGACTTCGCAAATGCGGCTTTATCGCAAAGTTGTATATTCTAACCTAACAAATGTTGATTGCACTCCAGCCATATTTATTAATGTCTGCCGATTGCGAATCCGCCAAGACTAGATAAAAATACGGAAATCAAAATTAAAATAATTGTTAGGATAATGGGCGTGGCAACAGAAATTATTGATTGTATAGTAGTCAAATTCATCAGACTTTTTGTGAATTTTATGTGCAGATATAATGCATATATTAGAAATAAGATTGATGCAACAGATAAGATGTCAGAAAATGTTGATAATAATGGTATAAAATTTTGTAGAGGGTGTGGGTCAATTCCAGTGCTATTTGTTAAACTTCTTACTGCAAAATTAAGTGCGCTTCCTAGAAACGGAAGCGTGAAAATAAAGAGTGATTTAGGTAAAAATTCTAAAAAATGGGCTGACCCACCATACATTTTTGCTGCAATGAATTGAATTGATAGAAAAACAAATGCCACAAGCAAATTTAGTAGAACAAACAGCGTGGGCTGTCCAATAAGATATGGCAGAAAATCACTCGATTTGAACCATACATTCCCCTGAGCTAATCCTAAAGTGCCATGTATCCAAAGCGGCAAAATAAGAATCGCAATAGTAATTAAATAAAAAATTAATAAAATTTTCCAGATTCCATTTTTTTTCTCTATTAAATAATCGATATTTTTTCTGGCAAAAACTTCGATGAAAATATTACTCATTTGTTAAATTAGAGTGTGAATTTCTATAAATAGTTATGCATCACAAGTAAACAATCTTCCCGCCCTTTCGCAGCTTCTGCCGCTCTGCATATTTCACGAGGTAGTGCACCGTGCTTTTTGGAATTCCGGTTGATTGCTCGATTTGCCTGAATGTGCGGTTGTCGCGGTGAAGCTCAATTATTTGCATTAATTTGTCAACCCCTATTTCAATCGGCCGCCCGCGAGAGCTCTCAATTATCACTTCCGCATTTGAACTTTCAAGAAGTTTTCTTGCCCTTGCGCTTATGCGGGTGAAAGAACTTGCGGGCATGAAAATTTTTGCATGGCCGGCGCGCAGCGCGGATTTGACCTGCGCTGCAGTAGGCGGCCTTGAGAAGTGAATTTTATCCTCATCCATTATATCAACCCATTTTCGGTACGCGTAACGTTTTTAAGTGGATTCAATTTGAATCTCAATATATGGGTACAGGCATGAAATTTAAATTCGACTCCATAGAGTCCGCAATGAAGGCCCTGCGCGCGGGCGAGATGATAGTTCTTGTAGATGATGAGAGCCGCGAAAACGAGGGCGACATTGTGATGGCGGCAGAAAAGGCCACCGTTGAAAAGCTCAATTTTATTGTGCGCGAAGCGCGCGGGCTTCTTTGCGTCCCAATCACGCGCGAAAAGGCAGCGCAGCTTAATTTGCACAAAATGACCGCAAACACCGACAAATACGAAACGCCTTTTACTGTTTCGGTGGACGCCGCAAAAACCGGAACTGGAATAAGCATCAAGGACAGATTGCTTACAATCAAAACAATTCTAAGCGAAAAATCAATGCCGCACAATCTTCACAGGCCAGGGCACGTCTTCCCGCTTGTGGCGCGCGAAGGAGGAGTGCTGCAGCGCGCAGGGCACACAGAAGGCACAGTTGATTTGCTGCAAATGGCGGGAATGAAGCCTGTTGGAATAATTTGCGAAATCCTAAACAAGGACGGCTCCATGGCAAGGCTCCCGGAACTTTCAGAATTCGCGCAAAAGCACAGCCTGCGCCTTGTGTGCCTCAAAGAGCTCATTGCATACCGGCTTCGCAAAGGAATGCAGCTAAAAAAAGTCGCAGAGCCATTCCTTCCAACCGCTTTTGGAAATTTCAAGGCCGCCGGATATGTCGATATCTTAGAGGAAAAAGAATACATCGCCCTTGTGAAAGGGAATGTGCACGGCAAAAAGAACGTGATGGTGAGGGTGCACTCCGCTTGCCTTACGGGAGATGTGTTTCACAGCCTGCGCTGCGATTGCAACCAGCAGCTTCAGGAGGCGCTGAAAAGAATCAACCGCGAGGGATTGGGAGTTCTTCTCTACATCCCGCACCATGAGGGAAGAGGAATTGGAATACTAAATAAGCTTCGCGCATACGAACTCCAGGACAAGGGCAAGGATACAATAGAAGCGAACACCGCGCTCGGGCTTGCGGTGGACAGCCGCACATACGGAACCGGCGCGAGAATACTAAAAGACCTCGGGCTTACAACAATTCGGCTTCTTACAAACAACCCAAAAAAGCTCAAAGGGCTTGAGGGCTTCGGGCTCAAAATCACAGAGCAATTGCCGATAAAAGTGAAGCCAAACAGGCACAACAAGGCATACCTCGAGACAAAAAAGCTTAAAATGGGCCACGCACTCTAATACTCGCATATGGGCATAATCAACACGAATTCGGCGGTGTTCCTGCTTGTCGCCGCAACTCTTGTATGGGCGGCCACGGGAATTTCGTGGAAATTTTTCTCACTTGCCGGAATCGCATTTATAGTAATTTTTCTGGTCTCAAGGCTTTTCAAGTTCCTTGCGGTGTGGTTTATTTCATATTACAGGATAAAACAGCGCGAGCCGATAAAGAACTTTCGTGAGCTTGGCATAATATTTCTAAACGCATGCTTTAGCGTCGGAACCCCGTTCTTCTACTTCCTTGCAATAAGCGAAACCAGCGTCTCGAACGCATATTTTCTTCTCTACACAATGCCCGCATGGGTGCTGATTGCCGCAGTGCTGTTTTTGGGGGAAAAAATAACGAAAAAAAAGATCGCAGGGCTCCTGCTTACGACCTGCGGAATACTTCTGATAGCATCCCCCTGGAACGGGGGGTTCCAGATAAGCCTTGGGCTGATCTTTGGGCTGCTCTCCGCATTCTCGCACACAGGAGACATCATAACTTCACGCGAACTTAAGGATTATTCCTACCACACGGTATCATTTTACACAAACCTAATGCAGCTCTTCATTGTCGCGGCAATGACCCCGCTATTGCTAAACCCGGGCGATCTGCAAATAGGCCTTCCAAACATCGCAATACTTGCGGTTACAGGGGCGCTGCTTGGAATTGCAAGCGATATGTACTACCACGCGCTTGACACGCTCGAGGCATCAAGGGCCGCCATAATATCCTTTTCAGAGCTCATATTTGCGGTGGTGCTCGCATTCATATTTTTCAGCGAGATGCCAAACGGGAGCGAACTTGCAGGGTATGCGCTCATACTCATAGCGGGAGCGATTATAATATTCAGGAAAGCCGATATAGAGCGCTTTGAGCACCTATTACGCTTCACTGATAGGCAATAAACAACAGTTCCGGCTGTTGGGTACGGGGGCTATCTTCGGCTTGTGCCTCGATAGGCCATAAATATAACAATTCAGGCATGCCAGAAAGAAAAGGCATATTTTTATACCACAACGCCTTAATTGTAGCATTATGAAAAATAATTCTGGCAAGCCAGAAAATGCAAAAGAGGAGGAAATCCTAAAAGTGGTGCGGGACCACTGGCCGATTTCCGCACTTGAAATAGCAAAGCACTTTAGCGAGAACACTTCCTCTCGCGAGCGGCGCAAAAAGCACTCCACCAATTACACATATTACCTAAAAAAACTGGTAAGCAAAAGAAAAGTTCTCTCAAAGCGCATGGGAAATGCGCTTGTTGTCTGGCCACTTGAAGTCGAATCTTACAGGGCGATACATAAAATACTTGCAGAGGCAGGGGAACCGTAGTGGAAAAATTGGAAACGTGATTGCAGATGCTGAATTCATTCTACGACAAGTTCATTTTCACAAGCGGCCTTCAGTACACGCACAACAATTTCTTTTTGCTGAATATGCCCTTCACAATAATTCCGATTGACATCCTTGTCGGCCTTGCTGAAATGGATGATAAGGACTTGAACATCAAATTATATTACTCCGTGAAAGAATCAGTAAAAAATGCCGTGCGCAAGGACTTCCAGATTGATTTTGGGGTGCAGGGAGAGAAAGGCCTTGATTTTATGCAGACTTTCTTTTCAGCTTCCGGCTGGGGAAAAATAGACCGCACGGACCTGGATTTGGAAAAATGCCACGCACTTGTTAGCGTTGCCAATTCTCCTATTGCAATGAACTGCAAGAAGTGCCAAACACCCGCGGACACTTTCCTTCGGGGGATACTTGCAGGGATATTTTCCATATATTTCAAAAAGGATGTTGAATGCGTCGAATCCAACTGCGCGGCGCTGCACGCAAACCAGTGCGATTTTGTAATAAAACCCATTGAAGAATTCGATTTTACGAAAACGGCTACGAGAGGGCAGCTGAAGGTTGATTGAACTTAAGAACACATGATGCCCAAAAAAAATCCATCTAAAAATGCCCAAAAACAGCCAATTAAACAACCCTGTGTTGTCCTGATTTAATGTCCTCTCTGTGTTTCATGTTGGGTCATCGTCCTTTTATGCTTTGTCCAAGAACGCCCTTATGGGCGTTCTGAGTGAGCCGTTTTCTAGGCTCATGTGTGGTCTGCGTTCGTTGTAGTACT
>DATDXA010000008.1:0-11196 GCA_035289485.1 archaeon
CTCTTCCTTTGCGCCCTTTTTCTTGGAAACTTTCTTTGCCGTTCCCTTCGGTGCATTGATTTCGCGAATCATCTTCGCAGCCTTGCGAAGTCCTTTCTTTAGAAGCTCCTCATTTTTAGCGCCCGCGCAAATAAGCTTCCCGTTTTTGAACAAGAGAAGCGTTAGCTTTGGGTCGTGAATTCTAAGAATCGCACCAGGGAACTGCTCTGGTTCGTACTCAACGTTATCTGATTCCATTGCAGTCTTGAACAAATCAAGAGTCATCTTAAGGTTTGCAGTTGTTACAAGGTTGACAACCGTGTAATCAGCGTTCTTCTGGACCTTCACGCTCTTTTGTATTTCGTGAATCATCTTCGATGCCTTATATATCGCCATCGGTATTTGCGATTCAGAGCTCGCTCCTGAGCAGATGACTTTTCCGTTCTTGAAAAGAAGCATTGAAACTTTCGGCTCTTTAAGTTTTAATATCGCTCCCGGAAACTGTTCGGGCTCGTATTCGACATTAGGAATGGAGATTGCAAGATTGTAAAGGTCTATTGTGGTATTGAGATTGGCCGATGCCACGATGTTGACGATTGTATACTGCATTTTTTCAAACCCCCGAAATGAGAACTGGTTATATATAAGCCCTTTAAAAACCTTTAAAAACCCCCTTTTTAAATCCAAGAAACGCCTTATATTGCCAAAATTCGGTTATTTGCCGTGTAATTGGCTTTTGGGCGGCGCCTCTGAGTGCCTTTCAGTGTAGTATTTTAAACGTTTCCCATTGCAATTGGTAATAGTTCTATTTTCATTTGGTTAGTGATTACCATGGCAAACAAGGCAGCAAAAGGATGGAGAGCAAAAACCCGCCACAAGATTAGCGGCAAGGGCTCTAAAGTTACCGTAAACCAGCTTCTTAAGGAAATTCCAGTGGGCTCTAAAGTTGACATAAAAATAAAGGGTTCCATGCAGAACAATGGAATGCCTTTTCGCAGATACCACGGCATGACAGGAACGGTTGTTGGAAAGCAGGGAACCGCATTCAAGATAGCGCTCTACAATGGCAACCAGCCAGTTGAGCTTTTGATAGGGCCGGCACACCTCACAGTTTCAAAAGGCTCAGGCCCAGTTGAATCCGCTGTGCATGTTCATGCTCACAAAAAAGCCGAAGAGAAGGTGGCCGCATGATTGGAAAGAAAGTAATCTCATCGCAGAACTCGCCGCTATTCGAAGTTAAAGAAGTCCTCTCAGAGCGCAACAAGGACGGCGAACTCACCTACGAGCAGCAGCACGCACTTGATTATTCAAAAAAATTCACCAAGGTCACGCCTGCAAAGGGCGAAAAGCTACTTAAGGAACTTCGCGAAATAGAAGGCCTTGATGAGGACTTCATAACCAAGGCAATCGACATATTGCCAATCGACATGGAGACTGCCCGCCTGATTTCATACAAGGGCAGCGCAATAACAGACGACAAAATAAAGCAGGTCGTAGAACTAACCTCCAAATACGCAAAAATTTAATTCTTAAGGGAGGGTCCAGCCATGAAGGTCGAAGAAAAAGCACTAGTCCTTGATTTCCTGCCCCGCGGCCGCAGCTCGGATTACAAGACAGAGCCGCTTGCACAGCTTCTGGGCAAGGAATTTTTCACGCTTCTTGAAGTGGTTGCACGCGCAGGCATTGAGCTAAAATCCCTTGATGAAGTATATGTCGGAAAGGACGATAGGCCCGCAATCGATTACATAAAGCGAAGGATTGCGCACAAGGACCTTACGAACAATTCCCTTAACGAACTTGACAGGGCAATAGAAAAAATCATTGCGGAGAACGAGGCGCGCTTTGTCGAGTTTTACAACACCTCACGAAGCATCACAATAAAGAGGCACCAGCTAGAGCTTCTTTCGGGAATGGGCAAAAAGCACATGCTGCAGGTGCTCGCAGAGCGCGAGAAGAAACCCTTCGCCTCATTTAAGGATTTGCGCGAAAGGGTTAGCGGGCTTCCGGACCCTGTAAAATCCATAGTTGGCAGAATAATTGAAGAGCTTGAAACCGATGATGGAAAGCACTACATATTCGTTCGCCCGCCCTCAAAGGAGAGGGAGTTCAGGCCGAGAAGGTTCTGAACTTATGTGCAAGTGCAAAAACGGCGCATTTCCATTTGCCAAATCCAACATGTGACTGCTTATGACACTTCTCTTTGAGCTGCAGGGCCTGATGTTTGAGCACCGGTTCAGGCCAAACCACGCAATGGGGCAGAACTTTATCATCAGCGAATCGCTTCTGAACCGGATGATAGAGGTCGCTGAGCTGAAAAAAACCGACATCGTTCTTGAAATCGGCTGCGGCACAGGTTTTCTCACGCGCAAGCTTTTGGAGCACTGCAAGGTCGTGGGCTTTGAGAAGGATGAAAAAATGGTTGAAATTCTAAAGAAAAATTTCGGCGAAAACAAAAACTTCACGCTCATTGAAGAAGATTTTCTTTCATCAAAGCCGCCCAAGTTCAACAAAATTGTTTCGCTTCCGCCCTATGGCATCTCAACCGACCTTGCAATAAGCGTCTTCCATCACGCCCCGCAAAAGGCGGTTCTAGTGCTGCAAAAAGAATTCGTAGAAAAGCTCACAGCAGAGCCCGGGTTTTGGGACTACAATTATGTTTCCGTTCTCACTTCTCTTCGCTACACCCCTTCAACTCCTATAAGAAATCTGCAGCCGCGGTGCTTTTACCCATCTCCAGATTCATTCTCCTCGCTTGTGGTTCTTGATGCCAAAAAAAAGCAGCCAAAAATTAAGAACGAAGACGATTTTGTGTACTTTCTCAAAACAGTTTTCCGATACAAGAACAAGAACCTCTCAAACGCGATAAGAAATGCCGTTCCAGACATTGCAAAGCGCATGAAAATACACAAAGAAAAGGCGCTTGAAACCGTTCTCACAAGCGGCCTAGCTGAGGACAAGGTGAGCGTAATAGAGCCTGAAATATTTGCGGAAATCTTCACGAGAATTTCTCAATAATAATTTTGCCAAATTCCACAACCTGGCGCTCCATTGCTATTGCATATGCCGCAGATAGCTTCTCTTCGTTTTCTGCAAAAATCTCATAAAGAAGCTGCCCCTTGCTCGCTTTCGAACCAGGTTCGACATTTAGCATAACTCCCGCCTTGGGGTTTGCAGGCGCGCCTGCAGTGCGCGCGATTTTATTCAGCAAGCCCACATTGATGATGCTTATTACCCCGGTCTGAGACGCAAAAACCTGCCTTTTGAACTGCGCTGGCGTGATTTGCTCTGAAGAAGTAATTTTCCCATCCTGCGCCCTTATGATTTCCTTCATCTTTTCAAGCGCTTTTCCGGATTTCAAAAGCCAGTAGGCCTTGTCAAATCCCTTTCCTTTTGGAACATCCCCAACAAGCTCAAGAAGCGCCCCGGAAAGTTCAATTGATTTTTGCGCGAGATTGTCAAAGAATTTTCCCTCAAGCACCTGCAGCGCGTACTTGGCCTCTAGCGCCGGGCCAAATGCCCTGCCGCTTGGCTCCGAGCCGTTAGTGAGTAGCACCTCTACTTTGATTCCGAGCTTTTTCCCGACTTCAACAAACTTTAGCGCCATCCCCTCTGCAACTTCGCGAGATTTTATCTTCACAAATGACCCGACCGGAATATCAATTACGACAAACTTTGCCCCCACGCTCGCCTTCTTTGCCATTACGCTTGCAATGACCTGCCCTTCCGGGTCAAGCGAGAGCGGGTGCTCGATTTTGATTATCTTATCATCTGCGGGAGCGAGTTCGACCGCGCCGCCCCACACAATGCACGCATTCGTTTTCTGCACAACTTCCCTAATCCTATCAAGCGAGAGCGAAACATCCGCAAGCACTTCCATTGCATCCGCGGTTCCAGATGATGATGTAATCGCGCGTGAAGAGGTTTTTGGCATCAGATACCCAGCCGCAGCAATTATGGGGACAATAACCATTGTCGCCCTCCCATTTGTGCCGCCAACCGAGTGCTTGTCAACAACAATGCTTTTGGAGAACTCGATTTTTTTCCCGTTTTCTATCAGTGCCTTTGTCATGGAAACGGTTTCGTCAAGGTCAAGCCCTCTCATGTACACCGCAGATACAAATGCAGCGGATTCAATTTCGCTCAGGCTGTTTGAAGCGATGTCCTCTACAATCTGCTTTATTTCCTCCGGGAACAGCTTTATTCCATCCATTTTTTTCTTTATGAATTCAATGCTCTTGGGCTTTGCCGATGCCCTTGCCGTAATCATGTCGCCTTTTTTGACACCTAAAAGCGTGCACACTTCCTTGAAAAGCCCGACTTCGTCCTCGCGCACAATAGAATCTGTGATATCCACAACAACATTTACGGAACTTTTGTTCGAGGGGTTTGTGATTTGCGCGCGGTCCATTGGGAAAAGCCCGAGCTCGCGCGCATCCTTCTCGTGAAATATTGCGATAAGTTTTCCTGCCGCAAGGTCAACTTCTGCTACCCGCAGTTCCTGGCTGTACCCGTTTGAATTTGGCATTGTAAGGAATAACCCGCCCGACTTTTTAAATCATTCCCTGATGCTAAGCGACATCGCCCACTCCATTGCGGCAAGCGAAAAAATCAGCGCCATTTCCTCTTTTCCAAGACGCCTCTCAGCCTTCTGGAAAAGCGGCTCCTCCTCATCTGGCCATTTCCTAAATGTTATTGTGCACGCGGCCCTCTCCGCAATTGTAACCTTCTGGCTTACTGAAAAGTTCTGCCTTCTTGCAAAGAGCGGCAGCCCCAGCACGTCCGCACCGGTGATTTTGAGCCCGCTCTTCTCAAAGCCCCCGATTTTTTTCCCCGCGGCATTGGAAATTGAATTGTCCAGAAAATTCACGCTGCCCGCTTCGCTCCCGCCGAGTTTTACTTTCATATCGCCTTTTGAGAGCTTTGCAAGTATTGCGCCAGATCCTCCGGAAAATTTCCCGAGAAAGAACCCTTCGGTTTCTGAAATGTCAACAAGCCTGCTAAGCTTTGTGAAATTTTTAATTTCGCCCTCGCAGTATGCGAGCACCGGTTTTGAGGCTCCAATTTTTCGGAACTCGAGCTGGAATTTTTTTGCAAAAAGCCCGCGCGAAAAATAATCCACATCCGAGCTTACCAAATCAAATCCTGAGAAAAAATCCTCTTTCGAAACAGTTGATGCAAGCGGCCTTGTGCTTCTTTCGCGCGCAAGGTTGTGGAAAAGCACAATCATCAGTATGCCGATTGTGAATGTTACAAGCGCGCCAAAAATAGTGAGTATTTCCTGAACGAACTCTGCCATGGTTATATTGTTTTTATTAGTGTTATATTATCCTATCGCGCGCGGCATTTTGGTTCATGTGCCGATTTTTGGCGGCATGCAGGCCTTGCCTTTTTTGCATCATAAAAGAAGCTGCGCGCACTGCTCAATTGCGGCCTTTTTCATGTTCTTAGACTCGTAAATCGCCCTTCCAACAATCGCATGCCACTTTTCCCCTGCTGCCTTGGCGGATTCGGAAATCTCCCCGCCCTGTGAAATCAGTCCGGGGGAGTAAAGAACCGGAGCCACGCCAAATGATTCTATATGCTTTTTGTATTTTGATATTTTTTCGGGCTTGTTTCCCGGCACAACAAAATCGCGAACTCCCGCCTGCGCCGCAATTTCGTACATGCGCATTGGGGCGCTATCTTCCAAAAACCCGCCATCGGATTTCAAATATGATTCGTGAGTCATCTCTCCGCCAACAATTACCCCAAGCCCCGCCTTTTGGCACTGCTTAATCCACTCCTTCTCAGTTACCGGCCCTGCCTGAGGGAAAAGAATTACCGCATCAATTCCTGCTTCAAAGCACACCTGCGCGAATTTCTCTCCGGTGAAAGGGACATCCGTTGCCGCCTTTTGGTGATCATAAATTATAGGCCTCATTGTGTACTTGCGCGCCGTGTTCACAACCTGCGGCAGGCCGTATTTGAGCCCTAGTTCAAAGCCGACTTTGTATCCTCCAATGCCCTTCACCGAGTCAACCGCCTTTACAAGGCTTGCAAAATCTGACAGCTCATCCATATCGCAGGCAGGAATTACGCTTCGCTTGAATGGGATTATGTCTTTCATTCTATGCGCCTCCCTGCCATTTCTCCGGATTTTCAAAATATCTTTTTGCATTCTCGTAATGCGCATCGTCGAGTTTTTTGTGCGCGTGCAATATCTCCAAAATTTCCCTTGCAGTGAAAACGGAATGCAATTTCAGGCTCTGCTTTGCAAGCTCTTCTTTCCCTCCCTGCTCCCTGTCAATCAGCACAAGAATGTCATTGACCTTGAGGCCCACTTTTTCAAGCGGCGCTATGGCCTCGAATTTGCTCGCTCCGGTTGTTATAAGATCATCAATTACAAGCGCTGTTTCCCCCGAAGAAAATTTCCCCTCTACCGCCGCCTTTGTTCCGTAGTCCTTCGCCTCTTTGCGCGGGAACACCATCCTGTAGCCTTTCTCAAGGCTTAGCGCAGTGGATATTGCAATCGCCGCAAACGGTATCCCTGCAATCACGTCGAATTTGAGAGGCTCTGCTTTCTTTGCAAGCTCCTTTGCAACCAGCCTGAGAGTTTTCGGGAATGAAATCAGCACGCGCAAATCGAGGTATATCGGGCTCCTGAGCCCTGATTTTAATGTGAAAAGCCCGAACTTGACCGCGCCTATTTCCTGAAGCGAAATTGCAAGCTCTTCGCGGCTATCCATATACATTTCCACCAACAATAGTTTTTTCCACAAAGCCTTTTAACTTCCTCCCGTTGAACGGGCTGTACCCCGCCTTTGTAAATAGCTTCTCATTCTCAACTTTCCAGCTCTTTTTCATGTCCACAATCACAAGGTCGGCATCGAATCCCGCTTTTATGAGCCCTTTTGATTTCCAACCAAAGAGCTGCGCGGGCCTCTCACTTGCCGCGCTCACAACCCTTGCAAGCGGAATTTTCTTCGCGTTCATTGCATCAAGCATCAGCGGAAGCATTGTTTCAACCCCCGGAACTCCCGAAGGGCAGTCCGAGTACCCTTTCGCCTTTTCCTGCGGCGAGTGCGGCGCGTGGTCTGTTGCGACTATATCAATCGCTCCGCTTTTGAGCCCCGCAAACAATGCCCTGCGGTCCTTTGATGATTTTATGGAAGGGTTGCATTTTATCAAATTTCCAAGCTTTTTGTAATAGGAATTATCAAGAAAAAGATGCTGCGGCGCTGCCTCGCATGTGACCGCCTTTCCGAACTTTCCTCTCTTTCCTTTTTTCACGGCTTCAAGCCCTTTTTTTGATGAGAGGTGCGCGATGTGGAGCCTGTTCCCGATTTTTCCCTGAATCTCAAGCAGGGCCTTTATCGCCTTCTCTTCCGCAACATCCGTGCGTATCTTCTCGTGCACCGAAGCGTCAGTGCGCCCCTTGAACTTTTCCATATTTTTCCTTATCTCCTCTTCATCTTCAGCGTGCGCCACAATCACAAGATTTTTTTCCAAAGCAAGCCTGAAGAGATTTTCAATTGAATCCCTTTTGTTGAGAAGAATATCCCCCGTAGTCGAGCCATAATAGAGCTTTACAGCGCGCAGCCCGCTCCCGCACGCATTTTTTATTTCCTCAATATTATCCTCAGTTGCCGCCATGTACAAATCAAAATTTACGGAAGCATCCTTTGCAATAAGATTTCTCTTTTCCGTGAGCGCTTGCAGAGTTGTTGTTGCGGGCTTTGTGTTCGGCATGTCCATTACCGTTGCAATCCCGCCATGAAGCGCGGCAAGAGAGCCCGAAACCCAGTCCTCCTTGTATTCAAGCCCCGGTGTGCGGAAGTGCACGTGCGCATCAATTGCCGCGGGCAGAATTATTTTTCTCGAGCAGTCAATTTCCTTTTCCGCGCCGATTTTCTTTTTAGAAATTGCGGATATTTTTCCGCCTTCAATAAGGATATTGGCATATTCAATTTTGCCGTTTATAAATGCTTTTCCGTTGGTCAGGGATAGTTTCATGTTCAATAGGTTTTTATTGCAGGCAATATTTAACTATATATATGGGCAAACAAGGCACTTATTTGAATGGCCTGCTTAAGAAGCGAAGTCATACTCGCAGTCTTAAGCCTTTACACGCTCCGCCATTTCCCCATCCAGAACTACTGAAAAAGGAAAAAATAAATTCCGGTCGCCTCGCCAAAATCATAGGCTCCATACGCAGAATCGATGCCGTAAATCCGCATACTCGCATCACGCGCCTTGCCTTTTCAAATAATGAGGACAGGGCTTTGGGGATTGTTAAAAATGCGATGCAAAAGAATGGCCTTTCAGCCTGGTATGATTCTTTTGGCAATCTTCATGGACAGTACGGAAGCGGGGCACAAAAGCCGGTAATGATAAGCTCCCATCTTGACACCGTTCACAAGGGCGGGGCGTTCGATGGGCTTGCAGGCGTTGCAGTAGGCCTTGAGGCTCTGCTCTCAATAAAGGATTCCGGCATCAGGACAAAGCGCCCCATAAAACTGGTTATTTTCCGCGGAGAGGAATCAGTATCATTTGGCAAGCCCAGTCTGGGAAGTAATGCGGCCATTGGCGAGCTCACCGCGAAAGATTTGGCAAGAAAGCACGCCTTTTTGGAAGGAAACAGGACATTGCGCTCATTACTCTCTTCAAGGGGTCTTAAATACTATCCCGACCAGAAAATAATCACGCCACATAATACTCAATCAAACCTTGAGCTTCATGTAGAGCAAGGAGGAAAGCTTGCCAGATCCCGCACAAGCCGAATCGCTGTAGTGGACAGGATTGCCGGCTCTAACAGGTTCTCGCTTGAATTCACCGGGGAAGCTACCCATTCAGGCGCCACTGAGATGGGTGTGAAAAACAGACGCGATGCGCTTCTTGCAGCCTCAAAAGCGGCACTGCTGGCAGACGAACTTGCACGGCAAGAATCTAAAAGGCTTGGCACTGACATCAAGGCAACTGTAACTGACTTGAAGGTAGTAGATGCGAACCTGACCGCCGTTCCCGGAAAGGTTCTTGCAAGAGTAGATGTTCGTGGTGTAAATGAACGTCAGCGTGAGGCATTTGTGCGAAAACTTCTAAGACGCATTAAAGAGCAGAGTGGCGAGAATCGTGTGGACATAAAGTTCAATCAGATTTCAAAATCGTCCCCCGGAAGGCTGCACAGCACCGTCAAATCTGCAATAAGGCGCGCTGCGCAAAAAACAGGGTTTGCACAAGAGCTGCGCACACTAGATTCCGGTGCGGGTCACGATGCAATAGTTCTCTCAACTGTCATCCCAAGCGGGATGATTTTCATACCAAGCGAAGGCGGGCTTTCCCATAATTCAAGGGAAAAAACATACTTTTCGGATTTGCAGAAGGGCACAATTCTTGCAAAGCATACGCTCATTGAACTGGCAAACAAATGATTAGCTTATTCCTGCCGCCACTCATAATATTCCTTAAGCGAAACGCGCCTGCCGCTCTTCAGGTATGCGAATTTCCCGAACTCCTTCATCTTTGAGAGCTCTTTTCCTGAAAATACCGGCCCATCAGCGCACACAAGCTTGTCATCGAGCACGCACTCGCCGCAAACCCCGATTCCGCACTTCATATATCTCTCAACCGATGCCTCAAAATTGCATTTGTATTTTTGTGCTATTTCAAGCGCGCGCACCTCCATTATTTCAGGGCCGCACGCATAAATCATATCAAATTTTTCCTTTTTCAAGAGCTTCTCAAGCACCTGCACATTATATCCTTTTTCCCCGTAGCTCCCATCATCAGTTGTTATGTAGAGTTTTCCGCATCTTCCAAGCTCATTTTCAAAAACAATTCTCTCTTTTGTCCTTCCGCCAAGAATTATTGCAATTTTGCATTTGTTTTCCGCAAGCCTTTGCGCAAGGAGCACCACCGAATCTATTCCAACGCCGCCCGCAACAATCGCCGCCTTCTTCACTCCTTTCACAGTGAAAGGCTTCCCATAAGGCCCGCGCACACCGAGCATGCTCCCTGCCTTTGATTCGAGAATTTTTTTGGTGGCGTTTCCCTTTGCCTCGATATTGAACGCGTATTTTTTTCCCCAAGGTATCAGTGCTATTGGCTTTTCATCAATCCCTGGCAGCCAGACCATGGCAAATTGCCCAGGTTCAAAGCTCATCTCCTCATCCATGTAAAAAGTCATGTTGCCCGCAAATTCCTCGCGTACCTTTGCGATTTTTACCATGCGCGTTTTTGTCCACGAAGGCCAATCGTTTTCATTGCAGCCGCAGCAATTGCAATCGCACCCTTCCTCACTTTTTTTCATGCGCAATCCCTTTCAACTCACTTATTTTTGAATACCCTTCTTTCTTCATCCAATCTTTCATCTCATCGCAGGTTTTTTTGAAAACTCCTGTTCCGTGCTGCCAGACCGCGCTTCCAATCCCGCAGACAGTCGCTCCTGCCATGATGTATTCAAGCGCGTCGCGCCCATTGGAAATTCCTCCCTCACCGATTATTGGTATCTCTACTTTTTCATAAAGCTCGTAGACTATTTTCATGTTTATGGGCTTTAGCGCAGGCCCGCTCATGCCGCCCTTCTTGAATGCAAGTATAGGCCTGCGGGCATCAGCATCTATCAGCATTCCCGGCATCGTGTTCCCCGCGCAGAGAGCATCTGCTCCCGCCTCTTCGCATGCCTTGCCAACATTTACTGGAGAAGTTGCGGCAGGAGTTAGCTTTGCAATCACCGGGATTTTCCCTGCAACATTTTTCACGCTTGAAACAATCTTTGCGGAAATCTCGGGGTCAGCGGCGAATTGTATATCATGCCACTCAGTGTTGGGGCAGGAAATATCCAGTTCAATCATGTCGGGCTTTTTTTCCACAACATAGCGTGCAACTTCTGAAAATTCCTCCCACTTAGAGCCGTAAATGCTTGCAATGAGCGGAACCCCGATTTTTTTGAGCCCTTTTAGCTCCTCAAATTCCTCATCATAATTTTTGTATCCGGGGGTAGGAAGGCCAACAGCATTCAAAAGCCCGTGCTCCCATTCAATCACAGTTGGATTATTGTGCCCTATGCGCTCGCGCGGGCCAATGCTCTTCATAGTTACCGCTCCCGCGCCCTCGCGCGCAACCCTTAGAAGCTGCCCGGCATTCACGCCGAGTATTCCGGAAGCAAGCCGCGTGGGGTTCTTTAGCCGCACACCGCAAAATTCCGTTTCAAGCATCTCAATCACTCCCGAGCATGCTCCC
>DATDXA010000009.1:0-10901 GCA_035289485.1 archaeon
CCTGCCTTCGCTTGGCGAGAACAGCCTGCCGGAAAAGTCCCTGCTCACCTGCCAGTTGTCATAGCCAAGATTCGCGCACGCCTTTGTGACCGCGCGCAAGTGCTTCAGGCACAGGTTCGCATAGTCGCTTGGCCAGTCTTCAAAGCCCATGTTGTTCCAAAGCGTGTAATCAAAAGTCGTGTATCCGGTGACGCCGTCAATTTCGCTCTGCGAGCCCACGGGCCCTGCGCTTGCCGCTCCAAAACTGGAGATGAAAATAAACGCAGCAAGGATTTTTGCAAAAGCCGTTCCATTTGGCAATTTCATGACCTGCATTACGTTTTTTTCCATATAAAAGCCTTTGTTTTGCCACCCAGTTTTTCAGGCTCAAAGCCTTGCCCGCCCTAACCGCTGAAAATGGCATTGGCCGCAAAAATGGGAAAAGGAACATTTTTATTCAAGGTATTCCAATTAAACCATTATGATTCGTGTGGCTTTTGCGGCTTTCCTCGTTTTATCAATCCTAAGCGGTTGCGCAGCACCCAGCGCAGAACAATCTGTGGATGAACAAAACGCGCAAACAGAATCTCCACAGAGCCAAGCCCCTTCCGAAGCCGCCCCCGCAGATGCGGCACCCGCGGCTTCTGCTCCCAAGGCGCCTGATGCGGGCATTGTTGCCAAGAACACGGCGCTTTCGAGCGCGCTTGCAACCGGTGGCATTGCGGACGCCGCTGTGGATGTTCAAAATAATCTGATTCTCATGGCCTTCGAGTTGCCATCAGGGATGATTGAGGAAAATGCGGCATTTTATGCAATCGGCGCCGCCACAAACCTTGCGGACAACGGCCAGGACATCAAAGTGGAAGTTTTCAGCGGCGCGCAGTCAACAATTTATTCTGTGAGCTCTGCGGAAGCAAAAAAGTTCGTTGCAGGCGAAACAACCGCAGGGCAGTTCAGGCTCTCGCTCAAGAAGACCTGAAAAATTTAAAATTACCTGTTCACAATGGTTTTGAATGCGCCATACATCATGCGCTTCATGTCAAATGGCATTGATTTTTCATTAAACCCCGCATTCATACTCGGGTCTTTCATCACTTTTGCATTCACCGCCTTCTGGTGCTTTTTGGATTTGTATACTATCCATGAGAAAACAACTGTTTCCCCTTTTCTTGCCCTGATTCCTTTTGGGAATGGAAGGCAGCCCGGCATTCCTTTCAAATCATCCCCCACGCACTCGAAATATTCCAATGCGCCGTATTTCATCCACACTTTTGCGCCCATCTTTGCCATTTTTTTATAGGCATTCAAATTCTTTTTTGGAATTGGTATTACAAACCCATCAACATATTTTCCCATAGTCAGAGCCTCCCATTATTTGCACTGGAATTATATCTATGCTTGCGTTCTTTAAAAATTTTTCTGCAAAAAATTGGAGAATAACAATTGTGCAGTGCAAATTGGCCACCAATTGGTATTTATTTGCGCGAATTATATTCTGTATATGCCGCCACAAAGAGGCTATAGCTTTTTGCGCAAAAAGCCGCAGTATGGCGCTAGCATTGGCTCTGGAGTGGAATCTGTTGTCCGCCCTGTTTTGAACCGGAAAGAGAAGGTTGTTCACAAGGTTTTCCGGCTTCCGTGGATTTCGCAGCACTATTACATGGGTGGAAACATCAATTACATTTCTAGGCTTGCCCATACCTACACAATCCCTATCAGGGATATGCAACCGCCAAAAAAGGGCAGGCGTGGCTTGCAAACGGTTCCGCGAGAACACTGGGAGAAAATATCATTTCTTCTCGCTGCCCATTCCGCCAATGTGGCCGCCGAAGTGAAAAGGCTTGGCATCAAAACCCCGAAGGTTTTCAGGCCGGTTTCGGTTAAGGGGGAAAGCGGGCATTTCTGGGTTGTTGAGATGAGCGATTTGAGGCGCAAGGACAGGGTATTAGTCGAAGGCCCTGCCATTTATGATATCCACAAGACCATTCCTAATCTTCCACCTTCTGTTCAAAGGGAGATTGCCCAAAAAATGAGCCTGCTGGAGTCGCAGATAACTTCAAGTGGATTTGCATACGATGACCGCCATAAGAGATATGGCAGCTGGCTGGTTTCGATAAACCCGAAAACCAATGCGTATGAACTCATATTTACTGACGCCACGAACTGGAGGGATTTGCGCACGGGGCCGCAGGCGCCAAAAACTAGCTGATGCTATATCAGCTTCAAATAACTAGCTCTCTTACCCAAACTTCCTTCCAACTGCCTGCGCAACGCCTTTTAGTTCCTTATAGAGCTTTTCAAACTCTGCGGGCTTTAGCTGCTGCGCATTGTCTGAAAGCGCGTTCTCTGGATCGGTGTGCACTTCAATTAATAGCCCATCCGCTCCAACCGCGATTGCGGCCTTGCTTAGAGCCGGAATCGGCCCGCGCTTTCCCGCCGCATGGCAAGGGTCGACGATTATTGGGAGGTGAGTCAACTCTTTTAATATTGGAATTGCGCTAAGGTCTAGCGTGTTTCGTGTGAACGGCTCGGATGTGCGTATCCCGCGCTCGCAGAGTATCACCTTGTTGTTCCCCTCGTTCATTATGTACTCTGCGGCAAAGAGCCATTCCTCAATTGTTGTTGAAATCCCGTTCTTTAAAATCACGGGCTTGTCAACTTTTCCCACTTCCTTTAGCAAATCAAAGTTCTGGGTGTTGCGAGCGCCAACGCGGAGCATATCAACATGCCTTGCCGCTTCTTCGACATTGCGCGTATCCATTACCTCGGTTTCAACAATCATTCCGGTTTCCTTGCGCACCTTGTCAAGAATCTTCAGGGCTTTTGGGCCCATTCCCTGGAATGCGTAAGGTGAAGTGCGCGGCTTGTAAGCTGATGCGCGCATCACGCGCACGCCCATTTTCTTGAGCGTATTTGCGATGGTAAACATCTGCTCTTCACTCTCAACACTGCAAGGGCCTGCAATCATCACAACTTCATTGCCGCCGATTTTTACTCCCTTGCCCAAATCAACAACAGTATTATCCGGATGGATTTCGCGAGAAGCCCTCCTATATGGCTTCTGGATAGGCATTACGCTTTCCACGTAATCCAGGCTTTCAAATATTTCCTTGTCTATTTTGGACTCATCCCCGATTACGCCCACAATGGTTTTGCTCTCGCCAATAGAGATGTGCGCCTTGAGCCCGGCTTTTTTAATTATCTCCGAAATATGGTCTAGTTCCTTCTGCCCGACTCCTTTTTCCATTACAATTATCATTGCGTCCCCTCCTTTGTGCAAGATATCACCCTTTTTACAATAGCCTCAGCGTCAAGCTGGTATTTTTTGTACAATTCTGCGGGCTTTCCTGATTCCGCAAATGAATTGCGCATTCCAATCATTCCAAAGCCGCCGCGTCCTTTCCTTGCCGCGATTATTTCCGCAACCGAGCCTCCGAGCCCGTGGACAACACCGTCTTCTGCTGTAACAATAAAATTCTTCCCCGCTTCTTTTAGCACAGCTTTCGCATCCATTGGCTTAACCGAGGCGAAATCCAATACTGAAGCGGAAATCCCTTGCGCTTTTAGCATATCCGCCGCCTTCATGGCTTCTCCAACAAGAGGCCCGATTGCAATTATTGCGCCATCCGAGCCCTCGCACAGCACAGTTGCCTTCCCAATTTCGAATTCAGGAACTTTGTCATAAAGTATTGGCGTTTTCTCGCGCGCTGTGCGCATATACATAGGACCCTGGTGCTCATACATCGCATAAGCGCATGCAACCGTTTCGTAATAATCCGCTGGGACAAAAACATTCACGTTCGGAATGCTATTCATCACCGCAATATCTGAAACTTCCTGTCCAGTAGGCCCGTCATCGCCTGTGATGATTCCGCCGTGGCTTCCAACCATCTTCACATTGGTCTGCGAGTACGCAACGCTCACGCGAATCTGGTCAAGCGAGCGGTTCACCAAAAACGAAGCAAAAGAACTCACGAACGGAACTTTACCGCAGCGCGCTAAGCCAGCGCCCATCGAAACCATATCCGCTTCTGAAATCCCGACATACCTGAACCTGCCAGGGAATTTCTTTCCGAAAAGTATCGATTTGGTGCTTTTTGCAAGGTCGGCATCGAGCACTACAATATCCTCGTGCTCCTCACCAAGAGCCACAAGCGCGTCTCCGTACCCGTCTCGGGTCGCGACCTTTTCACCGATTTTGTATTTCATCTCAATTGGCATAAACATCATTTCCTCTATTGGTCAGAATCCAAGCTCCTTTATCGCCTTTTCATATTGCTCTGGCGCAACAGTTTCGGCTGTTGGGTGCGATAGCCCAGTTTCACTGGGCTTGGCTTCGCATTTAAATTTCATCCATCCAACTCCTTCAACGCTTTTTCGTATTGCTCAGGAGTAAGTGCCTTCCCGTGCATGTCCGGGTCATTTTCAATGAATTTCACGCCTTTTCCTTTCACCGTTTTTGCGATTATGCAGGTTGGCCGCTTATCCGCGCGCGCCTTTTGCAAAGCAGGAATAAGCTCTTCAAACTTGTGCCCGTTGATTTTCAAAACTTTCCACCCGAACGCCTCGAACTTCTTGTCCACGGGTTCGACATCCTTTGTCTTATCCACCCAGCCGTCATTTTGCAAATTGTTGCGATCAACTATAACTGTAACATTGTCCAATTTGAGGAATGGCGATTCCATTATAGCTTCCCAGCACTGCCCTTCCTGCAATTCCCCATCGCCAAAGAGCACATACACATGGTAATTTTTCTTGTCAAGCTTCCCCGCGAAAGCCATTCCATTCCCGACGCTTAAGCCCGTGCCAAGTGACCCCGTGGAAATCTCAACTCCCGGAGTTTTCAATCTGTCCGGATGCCCCTGCAGCATGCTATTAATCTGGCGAAGATGCTTTATGTTTTCGCGTGCAAAATAACCTGCCTGGCAGAGCGCCGCATAAAGCGCAGGAGCAGCGTGTCCCTTGCTCATTATGAAGCGGTCGCGCTCGGCCCATTCAGGCTGCTTTGCATTGTATTTCATTTCATGGAAATAAAGCGCTGTAAGAATATCAATGCACGAAAAGCTGCTCGTTGGATGGCCAGAGCCTGCAAGCGTTGTCATCTCAAGGATGTCCTTTCGCATGCTCCTTGCTAGCGCCTGAAGTTTCTTCACTTCGTCTTTTGAAATCTTTCCTTTTTTTGGTTCTGTCTTTGTTGCCATATGAATTTCACTTTTGCTAATTTCATTATTTCCAATTTTCATTTTGCTTGCGCCGACTTATCAGGATAACTTCCAAGTATTTTAAGAAAGCCGGTGCTTTTCTTCATTTCCTCAATTGCAGAATTGACGCCTTTGTCCTCTATAAATCCATCCATATCCACAAAGAACACGTACTCCCAGTTCTTGGAAGCATTCGGCCTTGATTCAATCTTGTTCATGTTCACTCCGTTGCGCTTTAGCGCTTCGAGCGCGGTAAAGAGAGTTCCTGGCTCGTTTTTCACCGTGAAAAGGATGCTTGTTTTGGATTTTTGGGATTTCTTTGCGGTTCCTTTTCCAATCACAAGAAACCTTGTCACATTGTTTGCACGGTCCTGGATGTTGCGCGCGAGAATGTTCAATCCGAAGTGCGCCGCGGAAAGCTCCGAACCAATCCCTGCGGAATTAATGTACAATTTCGCGGATTCAACGCTCTTTGCAGTTGAGGAAACCTCAATAATTTCCGCTTTCGGCAAATTCTTCAAAAGCCACTCGCGGCACTGTGCAAGCGCCATCGGGTGCACATAAACCTTCTCAATTTCCAAGAGCTTGTATTTTGAAATCAAATTATGCGAAATGGGCTCTGAAATTTCAGCCACGATATTTAGGGGCGAGTTGATGAACATATCATACGTGTAAGTTACGCTTCCGCCAAGCGAGTTCTCAACCGGGACCACCCCGAAATCGGCTTCGCCCTTTTCAACGGAGTTGAACACTTCCTTAATCGAATCGTGCGCCTCATAATCCGCGCTTGAGCCAAAATGCTTTATCGCAGCGCCGTGGCTGAATGTCGTTTCAGGCCCCAGATAAGAGATTTTCATCGGCTGCTGCGCCTGCCTTGAAGCGCTGAATATTTCGCGGAAAAGCAGCTCAAGCGCATCATTTGGGAATGTTCCCCCGTTCTCTTTCTTTAGAAGTGCAATGATTTCCTCTTCGCGCGCGCTGTCATAGACGCTCTCGCCGCGCTTTTTCTTTTCCGCGCCGATTTCGAGGGCGAGGCCTATGCGCTTATTTAGCAAATCAACCATTTCGGCGTCGATTTTGTTTATCTGTGCGCGTGCCTTTTCCATGTCCATTTTTCCAGCTTCCTTTTTGGCAATTTTTAGCAAAACTCATTTAATTTTTCCGAACGCTTTTTTTCCGATTTCGCGGATTCCACTCCTGTCTAAGACTTTTGAATCAGGCTCCATAATTATGTAGAGAGCCTTTATTACCAAAAGAAATAGAAGAAGGAATTAAAATAAATCGCGACTGCCTTCGCTGCCTTTTGAACCGTATTTTTGCTCGTGATATAGGCAACTGAATGCATAAAAGAAATATTAGCCTAAAGTAATATAAATGCCTTTTGCCATCCCCTATTTGGATGCCTAAACACAATCGCCCAAGACTTGGAAGGGTAACTAAAGACATCGGGCTTTTGAAGGAAGCCAAGACTTTGGCAAACAGAGAAATGGCCAGGAGGGCCAATAGATTTGGAGAGCATTTGGAAGGCAGGGATTCACTTCCTCATGCCACCTTTCTCGCGCTTGAAGGCTATAGCGAAGCAGAAGCACAAAAGAGGCTTTACAAGCATCTTAGACAAAGTGCCAGTCCAGATGTTGCAAGGGCAATTATTCCCAATGCTTTGCGCAACCAGTTCAGGCCTGTTAGGAAAGCGCTTCGTGATTTGAGAAAAAACGCCGCCACTAAATCATCGAAAGCACAATCGCAATCGGCAAAGCGCAGAGCAAGGTCCCGATAAGCACCGCGGTTGCGGCGTTCTCAGGGTCCTTTCCGAATTTTTCATTTAACACATAGCTATTTACTGCCGGAGGCATCACTGCAATCAGAAGTATCACGCTCGCAACAACACCTTGCACGTTGAAAAATTTGATGAAACCAATTGCAGCGGCAGCGCCCACACAAAACCGCACAAGGAGCACCGCAACCGGAACCTTCAGAGAACCGATTTTGAGCGTTGCAAGCCTTCCGCCAAGAACGAGCAGTGCAAGCGGTATCGTTGCCGAGCCAACAAGCGTGAGCGCATCAATAAGAATCGCCGGAACCTGCACAGACGTGAGATTAAGCGTAACCCCCAGTACAATCGCATAAACCAGGGGTATGCGAAAAATCTCGGCTGCCTTCTCTTTCCAGTGCAGCTTATCATCCTGCACAAGAAAAACACCAAGAGTGAAACTCAATATCGTCTCAACCGCATCGAAAATTATTGCCTTCTGCAAACCGATTTCTCCAAATGCAAAGAGCGCCACTGGATAGCCCAAATACCCCGAGTTCATGAACATCGCGGGCAGGAGCATCCCGTTGTTTTTATAATTGAGAAGCCGGAATACAATCGCAGCAACGATTCCGCATGCGACAATAATGAAAACCGATGCGCCTCCAAGGATTGCAAGTTCTGATAGTTCAATGTGCTTTGAGTAAATCGCGGAGAACACGAGCGCCGGGCCAACGACATAAATTAACAAATCCGCAACCGACTTTTGGTCAAAGCCGATTTTCTTCTGGAAAACAAATCCAAGCGCGATGCCGAAAAATGCAATCAGGATTGGGTCAAAGAGCATGAATAGAAATTAATGCTGAGCGATTTAAATCTCTTTTGCGATGAGCTTTCCCATCTCGCGCGTTCCCACAAGCTTCTTGCCTTCGCTCATGATGTCTTTTGTGCGGCTCTCTTGAATAACTTTCTCAACCGCGCGCTCGATATCCTTAGCAGCGTTCTCAAGGCCGAATGTATAACGCAGCATCATAGCGCCGCTTAGAATCATTGCAATCGGGTTTGCGGTGTCCTGCCCCGCATACTTTGGCGCGCTGCCATGAATCGGCTCATATAGCCCGAACTTGGAATCGCCCAAAGAAGCGGAAGGAAGCATCCCCAAAGAACCCGTAACAATCGAGCTCTCATCGCTCAAAATGTCGCCAAACAAATTTCCGGTAACAATCACATCGAACTGCCTTGGGTTCTTTATGATTTGCATTGCGCAGTTGTCAACATACATGTGCTCAAGCGCCACATCCTTGTACTGCGCGTGAACTTTTTCCATTTCATCACGCCAGAGAGTGCTTGTGTAGAGGACATTTGCCTTGTCAACTGAAGTCACTTTCTTGCCGCGCGTGCGCGCAAGCTCAAACGCCTTCTTCGCAATTCTTGCAACCTCGGGGCGGGAGTACTTCATCAAATCCGAGCGCCAGGTGTTGGCCTCATCCATATCCTTTTTGCCAAAGTAAACATCCCCAGTGAGCTCGCGCACAATCAAAAAATCAAAACCGGTTCCCAATATTTCCCTGCGAAGCGGTGACGCATCAAGAAGCGCCGGAAATATTTTTGCGGGGCGAAGATTTGCATACAATTCAAAGATTTTGCGAAGTGGAAGAAGCGCTGCGCGCTCTGGCTGCTCATTTGGCGGCAACTTATCCGCGCGAGGGTCGCCAACAGCACCTAAAAGTATCGCATCAGAGTTCCTGCACAGCTCAAGCGTATCCGCAGGAAGGCACTGCCCTTTCTTGTCATAAGCGGCGTAACCGACAAGCGCATTCTCAAATTCCAAATCAAGCGAGTGCTTTTCCGAAACCGCCTTGAGGCTGCGCACGGCTTCTTCTGTAATCTCAGGGCCGATTCCATCCCCTGCGAGCACTGCGATTTTAGGCATTTGAAATCCCAACAATAATATTATTCGGTGCGGCGCCTTCGTATTGGCCCTCTTTTTTGATTTTTCGGAGTTGGGTGGCTTTCAGAGGCAACATGCATTCTCTGCCTAGCAATTTCACCCGGAGTCGTGCTTCCGACTCTTTTCATGGCACTTACTCGCGCTTTTGCTATCGGTCTTGGCCTCATCCTATTCCCTCCAAAATTCACTTCTTCTTGAACAGGTCGCGGATTTCTTTTCCCACAACTTCAATCTGATGATTGTTCTGCTCGTTTCGCAGCGCGGTGAAATTCTTCATTCCGCCCCTGTACTCGGCAATCCATTCATTTGCGAATTTGCCGCTCTCAACATCCTTCAAAAGCTCCTTCATGCGCTTCTTGGTTTCTGGAGTAATAATCGCTTTCCCGCGCGTGCGGCCGCCGTACTCTGCGGTGTTTGAAACTACGTGCCACATGTGCGAGAGCCCGCCCTCATACACAAGATCAGTGATGAGCTTCATCTCATGCAGGCACTCAAAGTATGCCATTTCAGGAGGGTATCCGGCTTCAACAAGCACTTCAAAACCGGTCTTGATAAGCTCTGACATTCCGCCGCAGAGAACCGCCTGCTCTCCAAACAAGTCTTCATATGTTTCCTGCTCGAACGTGCACTCCATTACTCCCGCGCGCGTAAAGCCGCACGCCTTTGCCATTGCAAGCGCGGTTTTTTTCGCGTTTCCCGAATGGTTCTGCTTTATTGCTATGAGCGCAGGAACACCAAAACCAGCAACGAACTGCTTTCGCTCCTCTGTTCCGGGGGCTTTTGGCGCAACCATTAGCACATCAACATCTGCAGGTGGCTTAATGAATCCAAAGCAGATATTGAAGCCGTGCGAAAATGAAAGTGTCTTGCCTTTTGTTAGGTGCGGCTTTATTTCGCTTTCATATACCTCTCCCTGCTTCTCATCTGGAAGAAGGACATGTATAATATCGGCGCGCTTTGCGGCTTGCGCGGTTTCCAAAACTTCAAAGCCATAATCTTTTGCCTTTTTGACGCTCTCGCTTCCCTTGCGAAGGCCGATAATCACATTTAGGCCAGAATCCTTCATGCACATGGCCTGCGCAGCTCCCTGCGCGCCGTATCCTAAAACCGCTATTGTCTTTCCTTCCAAATCCTTCAAATCCGCGTCCTTGTCCCGCATTAAATTCATTTTCCCATCCTCCCAATAAATGCAAAATTCTCCTAATACAATACATTATATTGCAATTAAATTCAAATCGCATTCGCTCCGGAGCGCGAAATGTCAAGAACCTTGAAGTTCTTCCTTGCAAGCGCCACAAGTTCCTCTATGCGCGCGGGATAATCAATTATTTCAACTACAACAAAATCTTTGCCCTCTTTTACAACCTTAAAATCAAACCCTGAAAGCTTCGCCTTCAAGTCCTCGCCCTTTTCAACCTTTAGAAGGCACAGTTCCCTTTCCACGGCATCGCTCTCATGATACATTTCAATGCTTATCACATGGATTAGTTTTCCAAGCAAATCCTTCGCGTTCTTGACCTCGGCCTCTTCACCGCGCAGCGTAAGGACAATGCTCGCCTCGCCCTCTTCGAGGTGCTTTCCAACGCAAATTGAGCCGATGATGTATCCCTTGCGCGCAAGAAGGGTTGCAATGCGCGCCATCACGCCCTTCCTTTGCTCGACAATCAATCTCATAAAGAATTTTTCCACAAAATCACACCCATTCCCAAATCATTTTTCCGTTTCAATTTTCATTTTCCGCTTTCAATTCAACCGCATTTTCACTTCTTGAAATAATCATTTGGGATGCGTGCGCCCTTCATGTCACTGTTGCTTGCCCCGGCCGGAACAATCGGAAGCACTATAGCCTCATTATTCACATGCACATTAAGAACGCTCGATTCCTCGTTTTTCATTGCAAGCTGCAGCGCATCCGCAATCTCAGAGGGCCTCTCAACACTGATTCCGAGCAGCCCGTACGCTTCCGCGAGCTTTGCAAAATCTGGCACCTTGCCAAGCCAGACCTGCGAGCGCCTGCCCT
>DATDXA010000010.1:0-26209 GCA_035289485.1 archaeon
TTAGGGCGGAATATAGAAGGTGGGCTTAAAAGGAAAGCTAACCTAAAATCTATTCGGGCGATGAAGAAGTTAACACCTAATGATTCCTCACGGAAAATGATTAGTTAACTCAACAGCTGAGCCCACTTTTGAAATTTAAGTTTAAATGCGAGCGCAGCATTCAAATAGACTTTTCAAGCGCCTGCGCCAGATTCTCAACAACCGACTTGTCAATTTCCACGTTGCTTTTTATGAAAACGTTTATTTTCGAATTCGTGCCATCGACAAAAATTAGCCTGTAGAGCGAACCGTCATTCGTTGGCTGCTCGAACAGGTAACTTTTTGTGCCGATGGTGTACTGTGCAGATGATTTGCGGAAAAGCTGCTGCTCATATTGTATCGCCTCATCATCAAGCACTTCAACGGCTGTCTCTTTGTTTGGCTGCTCGAGCACATAATAGGTGACCTGGGAAACATTGCCATTTTTCAAAAAACAGTTCGTGGACTGGAATGTCTGGCCAACAGCTGGCGGACTCTTTACCAATGTATATTCAGTGCCTAACAAAGCAATCACATTCCTTGCAATAATTTCATCGTTGCACAGAATCGGGGATTTCACGACATTTGCCATCACGGGCGGCTCTGTTTGCTGCCCGGAGCCTATGGGAGGTGCAGGCTCGGCAATATTGTAGTTTACAAAGACATTTTCGTCTTTAGGGGACTGTTTCAAGGTGCACCCTGAAAGAAGCAAAATCGCTGCAATAGCGGCAATAATGAAATATGATTGTGTGTGATTTACCATGCATTATTCTTATGCGAAAACCCGTTTATATTGATTGCGCAAAATGGAATTTCGGAAAAAATTCACCAGTTCAGATTAAAAAGGCAAAGAGCAATCCTTATTCTACTGCAGCAAGGTGCTGGTAAAATGCGGTTCAAATATCTCATCGGCGGAGTGCTAACAGAAATTTACAGGGCACTACGAATTTTTCCGAACTCCGACCCTATAATGGGGTTTATTCTCCCCGCTGCAAAAAACGAGCCGCTGTGGAAAGCCCCGCTGTTCGCTTTCACAACAATGTTTGCATTTGATATTTTTACAAGCGGAATCGGGACTTGGACTTATGTAACGAGCACAATGTACGCTCTCATCGCCCTTGCGTTCACATTTTATTTCAGAAACAAAAAAGCGTCCATTGCAGGTTACATGAAAGCCGGCGCTGCGGGAGTTCTCGTGTTTGACTTCATCACAGGCCCGGTAATGAGCTCCGCACTCTTTGGGCAATCATTTGCACTTACGCTGCTTATGCAGATTCCCTTCACCATAATGCACTTTGTTTCTGCTGCATTTGCAATTGTTCTCATAACTCCATTCCTTGATGTGCAAATCATGAAGGAAATGGCAGGATATATAAACGCGGCAAAATACGCACTGCTAAGCCGGAGGATACAAACATGAAAAAAATGGTGATTGCAATGGCAATGCTTGTGCTTTTGCTTGGATGCTCTTCGCAAATGCAGCAGGTGCAGCAGCCACAAATGCAGAATGTTGCTGTGGATATAAAGCTCGTCAACAGGGACTCTGAAACACTCTATGAAAAGCAGATAACAGTGCAGAAAGGCAAATCACTATTTGAAGCAATGATTGAGAATTCCGTTCCGTTCGAGTACAAGGAGTTTTCCTTTGGAGTGATGGTAACAAGCGTTGCGGGAGTATCTCCTGGCAGCGAGGAATACATCGCAATTTACAAAAATGGCAAATATGCAAGTGCGGGAGTTAAGGATTTTAAGCTTGATGAGGACATGAATGTTGAATTCAGGCTCGAGGAAATAAAGCCGCCGGCATAAAGCGCAAAAGCGCCTTCTTCTAAAAGCCGGCCTTGCCAAAAACCATTAAAAATCCCGCCAGCCCCAATAAATAGTCCAATGATGATTCGAGATTTCTGAGCTGTGAAAAGGATGCTGAGACTGGTTCGAGCTGAGGACGACCTGATATACACAGTTTAGATTGTTCTTTTATATGCCAAAAGAGGCAATCTGAACATGAAAAACGATGCACACTACACCCAAAAACTCAGGGAAAAAGTGCAACAATCCAGCTGGCCCACAGAAAAAAAGAACGCCTTTTTGGACTACCAAAACTACTTGGAAGCCACAGGCAAAAGCGCGCGCACCAAAACCCTCTACTCCCTACACGTCCACCGTCTGGGAGAGTTCGCCCCAAAAAAACAATTCGCAAATTACACCGACAAGGACATCATGGCATACAAAACCAAGCTATCCGAGAAATACGCGCCCAAAAGCGTGCATTGCGAAATGCTCGACCTCATAACCTTCCTCAAATGGCACATGAAGCTCGAGGGAAAACCCGAATGCATGAAATGGTACGATGTCAGCGAGCAAAACAAAAAGGTTGTGAAAAAACTGAACCCCAAGGACGTTTTAACGCCCGAAGACATTCTCGCGCTCGTTTCCTCATGTGGAAGCAAACGAAACAAAGCCATTGTATTCTGTTTATGGGAATCGGGCTGCCGGATACAGGAATTCTTAGATGTCCTCGTGGATGACCTGCAAATAAGCGAAAAGGTTGTTTCCGTTTGGATTCGCAAAGGAAAAACCCGCGAAGCTGAAAGGCAGGTATTTTTGATTCAATCCGCGCCCGCATTAATGGACTGGCTCGCCGAACATGAATTTAGAAAAAACAAAAACGCAAAACTATTTTTTTCCATGGGCAACAAACAACCCGGAGGCATACTGCACCACTCAGTAGCTTCCAGTATTCTTTCAAGAGCCGCAAAAAAAGCCAAAATCCAAAAGCCCGTGAATCCGCACGCACTGAGAAAATCAAGAGCCACTTTCATGGCACAAAAAGGTTACGGTGACCAAATGATGCGGCAAATGTTCGGATGGAGCGCAAACAGCCCCATGCCAAGCTTCTACTCCTCGCTATCAGGCGATGCCGTGAAAATGGCGCTCATGCAGGATGCGGGAATAATCAAGAAAGAGGAAACGGGGCAGGAGCTTGCGCCCATACCATGCCCATACTGCAAAACAACAAACAGCGCCGATGCGGCAATATGCAAGAACCTTGTTTGCTCAAGACCCTTGACAATGGAAGGAATCACTCAAGACCGCGAGCAAAAAGCCGAAGCAATGCGCCAAATGATGCACGGCGAAATCACCGAAGCGATAGCCGCATACTTGCGCCCATTAGGGGTTAAAGCACTCGCCGAAATGACTAAAAACCAGAAAAGACTTACTAAGGAGGGATAAATGTGGCTAAAGAACGATATAAAATACTCGAATCGGTAGAGTGTTTCGGAATTTACAAATTAATTCTTTATTCAAAAGGTCTTACATACGATGAAGTTTCAGTAAAAACGGGAAAATCAATTCCTGTCATAAGCCAGCAATTAACTCCATTAAGAAATGAAGCACTTGTCAAAAATATAACGGGCACAGGAGTGCGGGGTATTCCTGCACGGGTAATCGCATCTCAAATCGGGGCGCAGACATTTTTGAAAAAGCACGGCTTTAAAGTTACCAATGTGTATAAATTCTATCAGACCAACGAAAACATATTGGAAAGGGCTAGGACGTTTGGCGAGTTTTTTTCTTTACTTAAAACGGATAAAGATGCCATTCCAAAAATTTTAACTTTTGATGATAGACTCGGAATGCAAAAAACACAGGGAAAAAATTAACTTTGCACGATGCAAAGGTTTTTAAACTTATAACCCCTTTAATTTGCATGATGCAAAAGAAACTAAAAGCAATTTTCACACGAGTATCAGAGTCGGATTACCGTCGGCTCGAAACTTTTGAAAAATCCCACGGTTTTCCATCAACCCACTCAGCCGCACGATTTTTGTTATTTCGCGGTTTGGAAGCAGAAGAGGGGAAAACGTGACTTTTTCTTCTTTCCTTTCCGATTTCGCCCGCGAGCAAGGCGTGAGCGTTGAGCAGGCGCGGGATGCAATAATTGGGGGTCTTTTGAAATGAAAAATAGCTCCCCCACAACCTTGCGAGAAGCAGGGGCACTAACTGATTCTTCTCACCCAGAATATAAGAAATCAGCCGTGCGGCACACTTGCCCCGTTTGTAACACCCCCAACGGCGCGAAAATGTATAAACTCCGAGCCTCCGGCAACCGCGTAACATGGCTTCACGCCTATTGTATCACCAAGCTTTCAGGGATGCCATCAGCTCTCCAATGGTGCGAAAAAAATCTTCCATTTAATCTTTCGGCGGTTTCACCCCATCAAGCCGCCGCCCCAAACAAGGAGGCGCGACCATGAAGCGAGAAAAGCGCGAATCAGGGCCGCCAACCGAGCAGGTCGCGGCGCTCTACAATTCCGAGGGTCAGCTCCTCTACGAAACCGTGTATGACGGGGAGAAAAGTTTTTTCGTTACGCTCGTGCAGGGAAAGCCCCGGTATTTGGCTGATGTGTCAATCGGTGATGTGATTTATCAGCCCGCGCTTCAAGAGGCGTTAAAAAAAGGCGCGATTATTCTCCCAAAAGCGGCGAAGCCATACGAATCCGTGAACATTCTGCTCGATAAGGTGCAAGCCTTTATTCAGAAATACCTTGACGTTTCCCCGGACTATGAAGTGTTTGCCGCGCACTACATACTTCTATCATGGGTTTATGACCGCCTTAACACAATTCCATATCTGCGCTTCCTCGGCGACTTCTCAACAGGAAAGAGCCGCGCCCTAAACGTGGTCGGAGGCCTATGCTACAAACCTATTCGCATGGCCGGAACAGTAACCGCCGCACCAATCTACCGCCTGCAAGGATTCTGGAAAGGAACCCTCGTAATTGACGAAGGCGACAGAAAAAAAAGCGATGAAGCTGACGAAATAACAAAAATCCTTAACTGTGGTTTTGAGATAAACAACCCCGTCCTTCGCTGTGATGTCAATAACCCAAACGATGTCGAAGCGCATGATGTGTTCGGCCCGAAGGTGTTGGGTTCACGCCAGCCATTCTACGACCAAGCTCTTGAATCGCGGTGCTTAACCGAAGTGATGCGCGAAACTTCCCGCGATGACATTCCGACAATACTTCCACCCGCATTTTACGAGGAGCAAGAAGATTTACGCGAGCAATTGCTTTATTTCCGCCTTACTGAGCGCGACCAAATAGACCTCGACCTTGTTTCCAGTGTGGACTTCGGCCAGCTCATTGAACGGAGATTAAGGCAGGCTTTCTCCGGGTTCTCAATCTTGTTGGCAAATAAGCCCGAACTCCTTCAAAAATTCAAAATTTTTGTTTATGAATATCAGCGCGGTTTAATCGAACAGAGAGAAGCCAGCGTTGATGGGGCAATTATAGCATATCTTTTCGAGCGCCGCGATGAAATAGATAAGGAAGTTCAATCTACAATTTCCAGCGCGGATATTTTGGAATCTCTTAAAGGCAGAGCCGGGTTTTCTGAATTAACCCCAGCGGGGGTGGGAAGGAAGTTGAGGGCGCTTGGAATTGCCACGAAAAACGTAAAAGTTGACGGGAAGGTTCGCCGGGGGATTATTTGGAAGCGCTCGGATATGGAGCAATTGTTTCGTAAATATATTTCGGAATCATGGATGCCCTCCGCTACTACTGCTACAACCGCTACTACTGCTACTGAAAATCGCCAAAAAGTAGCGGAGGTAGCGAAGGTAGCGGTAGTAGCGGGGAGTGCGCCTATCCTCAATTGCGTTAAATGTGGCGCTGAATTGCAGAACGGCGAGTTCCTTGTTCGGGATGAAAGGCCTTATTGTCCGGGGTGCGCTCCGCAGGTCGGTGGTTCTCCATGACCTCCGAGGTTACCGTTTCGGTTCGGCTTGGGCCTGTGGCTTTTGAAAATTTAGCCGCGCTTTGCTATCTTTTGGATTTGTCGCCCGAAGACGCTTTGGAACAGGCGTTAAGCAGAGCCACCGCAGATTTAGGAGAACCTTTATCTAAAAAGGAAAGGGGGCGGTTGTGAATGCCTGAAGTGTCCGAGATTGTGATTAATGCGGTGTTTACAGGCGCGGGAACTGCGGTGGGCGCTTTTCTTGGAACGCGGCTTGTGGTTCACAAGCTGGAGGGTTTGCTTGAGCGGCTCAAAAACGGGGTGAAACCTTGAAACGGCTTAAAAATTTTAGATTGCCTGATGATATTTGCAGTATTGTTGAGGCGCAGCCGAATCAGGCGGAATTCGTGGAAAAGGCGATTCGACTATATCACAGCACCGATGCTTTACATTCTGCACCAGCTTTACACGAAAAAAGCGAGGCAGGGGTGCAAAAAACGCATAGCTTTACACAAGTGGGCGAGCGTTTAAGCTCTGTCAGCGAGGCAATTCCGCAACCTGCACGCCCTTCCGCGTGGTGGACGGTAGAGCTGCGCCCCGGTCTTGTTAAACTATATTTCAGCGAGGTGAACCGATGACCTCTCGGCAGGAAGCGCATGCAAAAAAGCTTGACAAGTTTTTGACAGCGGTTACTGATGCTGGTATTCGGTTAAAGCTTTCGAGGCAGAATGTTTTTTGGGCATTGTCAATTTACCTTCTTCGATTGCCTTCGGAACCGTTATTGGATGACGAACTGGGCGAAGGGGAGTATGACGATGACATTCTCGAAGGCGAGGACGAATCGCTCGCGCCTGTCAAAGGGCCGCAAGAACCAAAACACTATCCGGGGGTGGCGTGATGCTTTCCACACACAGGGGTAGGGCGCATAAAATTATGATATATGTATTGTTCGGAAAACTGGGCAGGAGGTGCTGGTTATGAAAGGCAACGAAGAACAGTATGAGGACGAGGAGGAACCAGAGGAGGAGCCAACGTATGTGCTTTATTCGCAAAGGGTGGACATAGCGAATGATGCTCCGAGCTTCGGTTCGGAGAAGGAAGCGTTTGCGTTCAGGGAGAATGTCGAGCGTACGACAGGCAACGAGTATGTGGTCGTTCAGCTAAACCCGAATGAGTTCCGGGTGGGTGAACTATCCTGTGGCTTAACAGGCCGTGCGCTCATACCACTAGCACTTGGGGACAATCCAAAGTATTATGCCTTCCATGATGAGGAGCTGGCAGAGCAGGCGGCAAGGATGCTTAAAGCATGGTCGCCTTACGCGCAGGTCTTTGTAAAGAGCGCGCGACCTGAAGAGTTTGGTGTTAGGTCGGAGGATTGCCTGTGGGATGTTTTGCCGGGAAAAGGATAAGATGCCCCCACTCTATCATGGAGGGGGATGGGATTTCGGGCTTTTTCTTTCCAAATCTGGAAACCGTTCAAGGTGATATACAATGGCAGTAAGGAAAAAGAGGTTTGGCAGGGCGCTTATGATTCGCATGAATGAGAATCTTTGGCGGCAGCTGGATACTGAATGTGGCTCTGGTTCTTTGACTAAAGCTAGGTGGGTTCGCACAGCCATACGCCATTGCCTGCATTGTGAACAGGCAAAGCTCGAGCTGAGTCAGCAGGTTTATTCGAGGGTTATGAAATGGTCTGAACCACGCTAATGATTAAATAATTAGTATGAGGTTTTTGTTCGTTTGCCCCTGTCGTTGGCAAAAGACTTTTTCCGATATACCGCTTAAAATTCTCTGCGAGCTATGCTGAAAACAATTGGATTGTTGTTATTAATAGAATTAGGATTTACATTCCGCCGTATGCGCCGCCGGAGTATTCGACATTGCGTCGGGCAATCAAAAGATACGCGAATGAGAAAACTACAAGGATGTAGAACCAGCCATATTTTCCAACACTCTCGACAATCGATTGGCTTCCAGCTGAGGCGTTTTGTTGGTCGGCAATTACCCTGCCTGTTTCGTTTTTGATTGTTCCGGGTGCGAGGTTGCCGATGTTTGCGTTTGTGTCGGATAGGATTGCGTTGGATTCGTCAAACATTCCTGTAATGAAACTGTTTAAAATCGGGTTTTGCACGGAGAACATGAACGCCATCAAGCCCACGACTATTGCGAAAACAAAAACGTATGAGAAAACTCCGCGCTCATTCATGTGCGCACCTCAAAGCCTGATGGCGAAGCGTGGGAATATTTGCGAGCGCGAGCTGCTCTTTTGTTTTTTTGCTCGCGGAGCTGGGCGGCTTCCAAAGAATTCGTTGAATCCTGCGAACTCGGAGGTTTTGCCGAAGATTGGCATGGCTCTGCGTGGTGCTGTCCTGCTCCTGCCCGTTTGCCCCCGACTTACAGCTCTGCCTTCGCCAAATGCGTTCCCGAAAGCAGCTGCCCATTCATCAAAATACCCTAGTCGTGTCCGTCTGGTTCCTACTCCGCCTTCTGCGCCTAGTCTTCCGGGTGGGAAGAATGGCAAGCCCGTGGGTACTAGGGTGGGGACGTTTACCATGCTTGGAACGTTAATGTTTGTTGCGGTTGGCACGGTTGTTTCTGTCGTAGTTTCAGCCGGCCCTAAGATGTCTGTTATTTCTGGGATATTTGTTTTTGTCGGGATTTGGGTTATGCTTGGTGTTTCTGTTCTGCTCGGCGTTTGCGTTGTGGTGAACGTGGGCAGTCCGAATTCGTCCACCAGCACGCTGCGCCCGCCAATGTTTACCGTGCGCGAAGGCGTGAACACATCCGAAAAAAACGTAGTACCCGTTTTTGCTTTCCCTTTTGGCGCGGCTTTCTGTGTAACCACAGGAGTTCCAGAACCCGATACGCCCATCGTGAGAACAGGTATACGCAATCCGGCTTCACGCCCAACCGCACGACTTATAAGCTTTTCAGCAACATCACCTCCCGGTTCACCCGGAAAATCAACACCATAACCCACTCCTTGGATCACCCTTCCAAAACCATAAGGAACAGCCACCGCTTGAAGACCGGAGAATGTTGCACCACTCACACCGCCAATCGCCGCGCCAAAAAACACTCGCGACCAATCGGCTTCTCTTTTGGTAAGAGTTTCTATGTTATACGTTTGCCCCCCGCCTTCAACAACAGCAACGGCACCGATACGAGGAACGGTTAATGCTCCAAGTGCAAGAGCCTGTTTGGCAGGAGTTTTTGCGGCTCGAAGTGCCGCAGAACTTCCGCGTGTCCATTGGCTGCCGATAAATTCGCTTCCCGTTTCACTTGCGATTATACCAAGCGATGACCAAAAGCCTACAGATTCACCGCTCTTGATTACCGCGCTTATGTTCTGCGAGGTTATAGGATAGCCTTGTGATTGCAGGGCTTTTGTCGCGGCTGTTTTTTTTGATTCTTCGGATATAAAAAAACTTGTCAAACCCTGTATTCCTGATAAACCAAAACGTTGTCCCATTCCAAGCAAATCGTCTCCTCCGACTTCAGGGCGTATGATTTCGCTCGAAATCACTTTCCCTGTTTCATCCACCGATTGATTAATGCGACCTGAAAGACCGGTGCTTATGGATTCGGAATGGTATGTTTCCAGCACTCCGAGCCTTTGTTCTCTTTGCCCGCCAAGTATTTTTTGCAAAGTTGTTGCTTCGCTTTCTTTTGCCCCCTGCGTTGCTGTTGCACCCCACAAATGCAAACCAATCCCAGTGCCATAAACAGCCCCACTTTTAACAGAACCGGGCACACGAGAAACAACCCCGCCACCTTTTTGAATTGCCCGTTCTGTCGTTTGAACTGCAGCAGTTCCACCCGGAACGCGAGAAGCAACACGCGAAACCACAGGAGCCGCGCGTTCCAACAACCCGGCTAAACCGCCAACTAAAAATCTTACACCTCTGGCGATAGGATAAACAGAACCGGCTTCCGCGGCCATGGCAGACACCGGTCGACCTATGACAGCATCATATTGCGCCCGTTGTTCTTTAGGAATCAAACGTCTGGCTTCCAGTATCGGCCCGATAATAGGAACGTTTCCACTTGTCCCGATTTTATCTTGCGTGTTCGCAAACTGTTGATAAGCTGTAGCTCCAAGACCTCCGAAAATGCCATAATCCTGTTGCGGTTTTTGAATTTCTACCTTGCGAACAGGAGCCGGAGTTATTGGCGCTCTTGAAACCGGTTCTGTGGGAATATTTCTATTAACCAAGCTAGCCTGAGCCTGAACCTCCGCAGGAGTAGGCGCAACCGCACCCCCACCCGAAGAACCGCCACCGCCGCCGTATCCGGCAAAATGTTTTTTTGCGGCTTCAGGGCCTTGTTGCCAAAAAACCTTTTTAGTTTCATCAAATTGCTTTTGAGCTTCTTGCCTCGCTGCTGATTGCCGAGCGAGAGCAGAAGCCGCCGAGTTAAGCTGGGCTTGCGTTGCCATTAATCGCACCTCGTTTTATTTGCTTCAAAGTATAATTTTGCTTCCTGCGTGCCAATACTCCAAAAGATATTCCGAGTATCCTCGTATAATGTTTTTTGGCACGTTTGGGGAAGATTTTGGTATGCCACAGAATCAGGGATAGGAATTACTACGGCTCCAGCTGCGCTTACAAGCATGAGAACCCCGGCGAGAATTAGCGCCGGGTTCATGTTCCCGCCCCGCTAACGATTATTTGTTTATCCTGCACGCGCCATGTGAGCTTTTGCCCGTTTATGTCCGTGCGAAGCCCCAAGAGGTTCACGGCGAAGTCATAGGGCACGCTGACTTTGAAATACTTGCGACCCTTCGCCTTTGAGAAAAAAACGCTGGTTTGCTTTTCCATAAAGAAGGTTGCTAACAGCCGAGAATAAAAAAACAATGGGCTATAAGGTTAATGAAAGAACAAAAAACTAAACTGTTGGAATCTGGCGCGTTTTAGGTTCGAGCTGAGGACACATAATTCAGATGCCATTGTGAAATAAATGCGCCGAAAGCGGATTAGCTCTTTTTATGAAAATGGATAAAAAGAAATTTTTGAACCGAAGGTCATTTTCCGCCAAAGAGTCCGCCAAGCCGCCCCATGTTGAAAAGGTCCGAGAACTTGCTTGATTCTTCCTCAAGCTGCCTTGACTGCTCATCAAGCGCCGCAAGTGTCTCTTTGTCATCAACACCGCTCGCCTCAAGCTTTGTCCTTATTTCCTTAAGCTTGTCAGCCCGCACACGCACCTTTGCCCCATAGTCGCCATCGCCGAATAAATAGCTCATGAAACCGAGTTTTTCCTGGTCCTCTGCGGTTTTTTCGACCGTGTCCCCGAGCTGGTTTGCAAGGGCGGGGTCGTCATCAAAAAGTCTTGCAAGGGCGCCCTGGAAGTTGTCTGTGGCTATCTTGTCGGCTTTTATAACGCCAAAGCGCCTGCACATCTGCGAAACTACCTGTGAAGCCAGCTCTTCCGGATTTTCAATCGATGACTGGCAGCTGCTTGCCGCGTCCTGCTTGGCTGAGCAGTTCACTGCTGCCTCTGCCCTGCACATTGCCATGCGCAGCTTCACAGAGCCCAAATCCCCAATTGCCCTTGAAGCCTCCTGCTTGCACCTCACTTTCATCCTCTCAAACTCGCCTGCCGGGGGACCGCCCTGCTGCGGGGCAAACTGGTCAAGGAGCTCATCATCGCTCATTTCGCACATCTCTTCCGGACTTGGCCCCGGAGGCCCGTATCCGCCCTGCTGCGGGGGCTGCCCATAATTTTGTTGGTCCGGGCGTTGGTAACCCTGCTGCTGGCCGTAATTGGGCTGGCCCTGGTTTGGCCCATACTGCTGCCCGGGATAAGGCTGATAGCCTTGGCCCTCAAAGCCCCTTGGCTGCTGGCCCGAACCATAAGGCTGCTGGCCAAAATCAGGGCCTTCAGTTCCACTGCCAGGCACATAGCTAGACCCTGCACTTGGGAGAACATCTGTGGAGGATTGCTCTGAACGCTGCACCTCTGTGGAGCTGCCAGGAGAAGATTGCGTTGAATCGGCCTCTTCCAAATTGCCTACTGTAAAAAACCCTGTTGCCGGAAATATCCTCTCCATTATCCTTTTTGCGGCGGTTTCAGCGGGGGAATCCTGAGCCGGAGCCTGTTCAGGCTCTGGTGCAGGCGCTGGCTCTTGAGGCGGTGCCACAGTTTCCTGCGGCTGCGGATTTTCTGAGGGTGTCTCCTCCTGCTGTGGCGCCGAATCTTCATATGGCGCATCCTGCACCGGCATTGGATAATTTTCTTGTGGCTGGGGTGCCGGCTCGCTGCCCTGCTGATATGGCGGCTGCTCGCAGACCCATCTTCCGGTTGTGCACGAGGACCTTGCACCGCCAGGGCATTGTGGGGGCTGTGATGAGCACTCGTCCCTATAACCGGGCTGCTGGCCGCCATAGCCCTGTTGCGGCTCCCTGTTTCCCTGGCCTTGCTGCTGCACATTAAATTCCGGGAAATGGAAGTCGAATGAGCGCTCCTGCATCTGCTTTAAATTCTGCTTGAACTCGGTGCACTTCTGCCTGAACTCAGGAATTTTTGCCTTGATGCTTTCTAAGAACTCCTCCTCCCTTGCCGCCTGCCTCTCTTTCTGCTCATCTATTTGTGCGATGCAAACTTTTTCTATAACAGTCTCGTTCATTGTCTCAAAAGTGAGGCTTTCGGCAGTGTACCCTGCCTTTTCGAGGTATCGCTTCATCCCCGGAGGAAATGGGAGGCCGCCCTCGCTAAACGAAGGGCAATATAGGTCCGGAGTGCATGAATCGGCTTCTGACTTGAGCCTTGCGCACGCGGTTGAAGTCTCCCCAGACTGCCTTATCACCGAAGCTATCTGGGATTGGATAGCGTCCCTCTCGCCCCTGCAGCCCTGCACGAATGCACCGCTATTTTCCGAAACCCAAGTATAGGCACTGGTCATCGATTCAACTAGTTGCTGGGATGCGACATATTCCTGGTCCGCATAGCTTGCCTTTTCCATGCCAAAGCCGAAGTCGTTTTCTGCAAAGCCCTGCCCGCCAAATTGGTCATTTTCTGCCGAATAGGAAAATGCTGACAAAATTAGTACTGCAAAGCCAATCAAAGCAAACCTGCGCGTGCCAATGCCTCCAAAATTTGTGATATTAAGAACTAAACCCCTATTTATAAGATTGCACTGGTCCGCCGCTTGATAAAAACACCCAGAAAACGAAAAATCTGGAAAGCCGCAGTAAAAAATTAAAAAAATAAAAACAGCCCCGCTACTGCGGGGTGAATGTTACATCCGATTTTTTGGACTTGCTTCCTGGCCAGAATGAGCTCACTTTCACGGCAGAATCAACCGTGAATGAGATTGTGCCATCTTTTCCGTTTGGGACGTTGAAGGTTTCAAATGCGCTGCTGCGAATGTCAGCTCCGCCCCATACCGAATTCTGTGTCCTCTGGTTTATTGTGAGGTTCACAGTGGCGCCTTTTGGGACCATGATTTCGCTCACTTTGTTTCCGTCCTGATAGAAGCCCTTATCGTCGCTCTCGAGCATGAAGCTCACGGCATCTGGAGAGGGGCTTGATTGCGCTGGCTCAACTCGCGTTTGGAGCCGAACTGAAATGCCCGCAGTTTCCCCGCCTTCAATGTCTATTTCACCGGAATTTGCGGCGAAAACGTTTTGCGCATCCGCAGCTGCCACGTAAATTTCGCCTGAAGTGACATTCTCAAACGTCACTTTGCCTGAAGAATCGGTGTTCTTCATGCCGATTTTTGGGGCATCGGAACTATCGCCCGCGAAAATCTCAACAACTGCATTTTCAACTGGGTTGCCATCCGGCCCCGTTACAGTGACTTCAAGTTCGCCCTTAGCAGAAGTTCCTGCGCTATTTGACGGAGTCGTGTCTGCGGGGGCCTGGTTTTCCTGAGCCCCTACAGCAGTGTTTTGCTCTCCCTGAACTGAAGCCTCCGACTGGTACTGTGCGCAGCCAGAAAGCAGCACCAATGCCGCAACCAGGCATGCAAATAGTATTTTCATATTCATTGTTTCACCTCGCAAACCAAAAATAAAATTGGCAAGCACTTTCTGCACCGAGGTGAATATAAAATTGTTGATGCGGCCACTAACGGAGCATAAGAATTGAAAAATTCGAATTTTTATCAAAAAAACTTAAAAAAGGGGTGGAAGGCACGGCGAAATTTGCCGTGCCAAAAGGAAAACGTCAGTTATTCTTCTGCAGTTCCTTTATCCTTTCTGCAACCCCTTTGGCTTCCTTCTCAAGGGTATCCTGATACTCCTTGAGCATTTCTATTTTCTCCTCTTTTGTCAGGAATCCCCTGTACGCAGAGTAGTCGCCTGTGCATCCGCACGAACTTGTGCAATTCATCCCAAATCCCTCCTACCTAATTAATTGAATATTGGGTAACCGATATGTAAGAAGTTCTCTTTATATATGTATCGGGCACCCAATATATCCGAGGGTTTACTATGCGAAATTGGGACAAATTGGCAGAGGATAAAACAATTCAAGCCACCGCCAAGGCAATTGAGGCGAGGGGCATCGAGGTTTTTGTTGTTGATACAAAAGGAGAGGCGCTTAGAAAAATCAAAGCGCTCATACCAAAAGGCTCTGAAGTGATGAATGGAACATCCACAACACTTCAGCAAATCGGATATTCTGATTATTTGAAGGCAGGAGAGCACGGCTGGATTGATTTGCATGAAAAAATCGGAAAGGAAGACAACAGGGAAAAAAGATCCGGTTTGAGAAGGCAGGCATCGGCAGCAGAATATTTCCTTGGCAGCGTGAATGCAATCTCCCAAAACGGGGAGCTTGTGGCGGCTGATGCATCAGGTTCTCGCGTAACGGCATACCCATTTGCCGCAAAGCATGTGATTTTGGTTGCTGGGGCGCAGAAAATAATGCCTAATTTGGAAAAGGCAATGCAAAGGGTTCGAGAATATGTATTCCCGCTTGAAAATGAGAGGGCAAAGAAAGTTTATGGTTCTGGCAGCAACACATCAAAATGGGTGATTATAGAAAAAGAGTCCGTGCCTGGCAGAATGAAACTGATACTAATCAAGGAAAAGCTCGGGTTTTGAGAAGCTAAATATTAAAAATATGGAAGACAAATACTTTTGGAAAAAAACGGAATACCCACATGACAAAAAACGAAGAATACGAGGACTGCTGCGATATGCGCGGCATGCTCGGCTTTCTGATACTTTTCCTGCTCTCCAAAAAAAGCATGCACGGGCAGGAGATTGCAGATGAACTTGAGAAAAGGAAGGGTTTCCGGCCAAGCCCTGGAACTATTTACCCAGCGCTAAAGCAGCTAAAGGAAGGCGGGCTTATTGAAGAGAGGAAAGAGGGCAAAACAATAGTTTACACGCTTACCAAAGACGGAAAAATAGGGCTCAAGGCGCTGAAACTGAAGTTCTGCAAGATATTTGTGGGCGTTTTTTCGGAATGAAACCGGCAGGCTAAATATTAAGAGAATAAAAATTTTGCAAATTCCAAAAGAAGTGATGGCTCACCCAAAATTTCAGCCCTTTAGGAGCTTACAGTTCCAGGCCCCACCATCGGACATATTTGCCAATTAAGAGTTTAAAAACTTATCAAAACGCCAGTGCCGGTGCCAAAAGGCACAGTGAGGGAAATGAGAGGAAAGGAATCATTTAATACAACTTTTAGGCACAATTTAGAAACCTTATTTGACAGCGGAACCGGCGGTGAAAAATTGGAAGAGCAGAGCGCAAAGCACACAATACTCCTTGCAGGAAAACTACTCGCAGCAGTGGCAGCGGGGGTTTTTCTCTACTTCTATGGGCACCTAATACTTGGAATAATCCCAAAAGAATTCCTAGAGTCGCAGTCCGTTCAGGAAATATGGCCTCACCTATTCAACATAGCAGCGCTCATAATCGCAACAGAAATATTCCTTGTGCTCACAAGGTTTGCAATTTCCAAATACCTCGAAAACAGGGGCAAGAAAAAGGAAATCCGGGTAATTCTAACCCTTTACACATACCTCGTATGGGCATTCATGGGCGTTCTGCTCCTCACCACGGTGTTCAAGGACATCGGCGCCCTTTTGACCTCAATTGGGCTTATAGGATTCGGGATAACTTTCGCCCTGCAAAAGCCGATACTCAATTTTGTTGGCTGGCTTACAATCGTAATCACAAAGCCGTTCAACATAAGCGACAAGATAGAGGTGAACAATGTAAGGGGGGATGTACTGTCAATACATGTAATGTACACAAAGATACAAGGAACAATGCAGAACGCCCAGACAAAAAGTGAGCAGGTAATTTCCGTCCCAAATGAGCTGATGCTCACAAACCCGGTGATAAACCTCTCAAGGCTTGGCGGGCTCTACACTGATGACATTACAGTGAGCCTTACATATGAGAGCAACTGGAAAAAAGCCGCCGAAATACTTGAAAGCATTGCGCAAAACGCCATGAAAAAATTCATCAAAAACAACCTGCCGGCAACTTTTGCGGAGAGGCGCTCATGGCAGGAAGCAATTGACCTTATGCAGGAGGCAACAAAAAGGCTCAGACGAGGGTTTGTAAAGCAGTCCGTGCAGGAAAAGATAGAAATACTTAAAACCGCAGAAAGCAGTTCCGCAATAAGCATACCAAAGCCTAACATACTGGTGTCGCTTTCCCAATCCTCAATAGACCTAAATGTCATGTACAAAACCGACCTATACTCCGTGAGGGACACAAAAAACGAAATAGTGCGCTCATTTATGGAGGCCATTGAAAAGCGCAGTGATATTGAGATAGCATACCCGCACATGCAGATAGTTTATAGCGAGCGCCCAAAAAAGCACTCGCGCAACCAGGAAAAACTCTTCAAGCCGCCTGCAGCGGATAGGCAAGAACCTGCGGCAAAATAGCAATCAATTATTCCGAATCTTCCTTTTTTGATTCTGAAGAGCCAGAGCCGAAATATATCAAAAGGCCGAATGCAAATATTGCGATTGAATACCATGGGAACTTAATTCCAGGTTCAGAAGCGGAGAGCGGAAAATAGCACAAATTTGAAATCCTCTCCGAGCAAAAGGAAAAAAAGAGCTCATAAACTATGAGCGCTATGCCAAATGCGATAACAACTAAACCCACCTGCTTTGAATCCATAAACTAAAAATCACCCTGAAACTTTATTTAAACCCCCGCAGGCACGCCCTTTGGATGCGCATATTAAAATTCGCCACTGAAAAATATTAATAGGCACAAGGATGTAATTATTGCATGCAGGAAACCCTTAATTTTGGCAAAGGCGAAAAGGAAAATATCCGCAAAATACTCTTCGGGTTTGAACAGGCGCAGACAACAAACTACTTTGAAGAGCAGCGTGTGAAAAGGAACGGGTGCACAATTACGCTCTACGAATCCGGAAAGCTCTCAATCCAGGGGCCCAATGCAGCAAAAGTGAAAGATGAAATCCTCTCAATGATGGGGCTTTCGCAAGAGCTCGTAATAGGGATGGATGAAACCGGGCGCGGTGAAAAAACCGGCCCGCTTGTGATTACGGGAGTGCTTGCGGACACAAATGAGCTGCGGCAGGTGCGCGACAGCAAGAAAACAACGGATATTGCCGCTAAAGAAAAAATCGTCTCCGAAAAAATGCTCGGGTCGGTTTCAGTTGTTCTAAATTCAAGGCTCGTGGACCTTGCAAGGAAGCGCGGGCTCAACCTCAATGAAATCGAGGCCGCTGCAATGGATAAAATATCAGAGTTCCTCTCAATTTTTGGCGAAGCGAAAATAATCGCGGACGGAGCCCCGATGAAAACCGCGAACAAAAAAATAAACTTCGCACCAAAAGCGGATGATTCGGAGCCTGTTGTGGGCGCGGCAAGCATCGTTGCAAAGCATTTGCGCAATATTTCCTCGGATAGCGGCGAGCGCAAGACATGGAATACAAAAGAAGGCAAGAAAAACATAGAATAAATTTGAATTGCCCAGAATCAGGATGAAGAGCGGTAAATCATCTTGCGCATCTTATCAACCGGAATTTCCTTGCCCTTGGCTGGTTTTTTGTATGTGCGCGACTTTACAGTGATGTTGCTGTTTTGTATTTCCGCCAAGATTTCCTTAATCCCTATGAGCTCGGATTCTGCAATGGAGCGGAAACTGTCAAGGCGCTCAATTTTCCTTTTCATCAGCTCGTCAGTTGAAAAGCCGCCGGGGGATTTTGAGGCGCGAAGCTGCGACTCAAGTTCCTGAATGCGCCTATGCGCAAGCTCGACCTTGTTTTCAAGCGGAACAAGGCCCGGGTTTTGGGAAGTGGCAGAATAGTCATATGAAACGACGGAAGGCTGCGCAATGCGCGCAGCGGAGCTGCCATAAACAGCCTGCGCGATTTTTTGCATGTGAGTTTTCCGGCCAATAAAAAATAGCAAAACATTGCCTAGAAAAAGCGAAAGTATCAGAACTCCGAGAAAAATTGTTGTTGCACTCATGAAATAATCTGCCTGAAAACCGTTTTTTAACCTAACGCACAGAGGGTTCTGGTAAATCCTTGGGAGGTAAAGCCTGTTAAAAACAGGAGTTAAAATCGAGAGGGGGAATATGGCAAAAAGAACCCGCCAGAATTTGGCCAAGGTAGCTATAAAATAGCTGGAAATATATTTGCAAAAATCACTCCCCCCTAACTGACACTACTTTAATTTGGTATTTGTATCCTTCTAGATATTTTCCAGATAAATTGGAAATATTTTTTGAATCCTTCGTTTATCTCTTTGCTTTCTATGAGTATTGCTAGTGGTTCTTTGGACCAGATTACAATTGCGGATTTGTTTGAGTAGAGAAATATTTGGGTTTTTGTTATAAAATTTGAAGGAAGTTTCTTGCTTTTTACATCCCATTCTTTTAGAAAATAATCCAAGTGTTTTGCATCAGAATTCCATAATACTTTCATATCAATTTTTTTCTCATTCAACGCCTTAATCCATTTTGGGGTATAGACTCTCAAATATTCATATTGAAGACCTGTAGCACCGAGTAGGTATAGGTAATCCGCGTTGCGTACCATATCTTCCCAACAAGCTCTCATTCCTGCCACTCCTTGGAGTACTTTGACCTGTTGTCTGGATTTTGACTTTTCATACACTGACATTAAGGAAGGTAGCTCTTGTTGTGCGACTTCAAATTTTTCCTGAATGAGTGAAACCAAATATTCTGGGCTTGTTGCCTCATAATACCTTTTGTTATCCTGTATAGTCTCAGAGAGTAGCCCCTTGTCGATAAGTCTTGCTAATGCGTCATAGGTGTTTCTTCTATGTATTTTAATTTTGTTAATTATTTCCCCGGCTGTACTTGAACCTGAAGAGAGCAAAAATGAGTATATTTTTGATTCATTTTGGGACAAGCCAAGTTCTTCAAGAATCTTACTCATAAAAATATGTGTGAAGGAAGTGTTTAAAGTAGTAGCGGTAGCTACCACTAGCCCCTAATAACGATGGAATGTCAATATGTATAATGGAATCAAATCTTCTAAAAAGTTTGGGCCGCCATGTTGCTGGCATAGCCAGTATAATCTTAGGGATTACGGCATGGCAAGCACTCCTCTCTTTTGGATTGGTTAATGCGAACTTCTTGCCGACCCCATTAGACGTTTTCAAATCGTTAGTAGAATTAATTCAGGATGGAACCTTTATCGGAGACATCTTTTCAAGTATCACAAGGGTGTTTCTCGGTTTTTTGGGTGGGGCTATTATTGGGCTAATTATTGCCGCCCTTAACGCTTACTCTGGCATTTCCACTAGAATCACGACTCCTTGGATAGAAATTATAAGGCCTATACCTCCACTTGCATGGATTCCTATTGCAATTCTCTTTTTTGGTTTAGGAGATAAGCCGGCAATTTTTTTGGTGTCTTTAGGCTCTTTCTTTCCAATTTACACAAACACTTATCAGGCAATCAAAAATATCCCGGATAAATATTTGCATACTGCCAAGGTGTTGGGGGCAAATACAAAACTTTTGCTTTTGGATATAATCATACCTTCTATTCTGCCGCGTGTCATAACTGGTTTGAAAATAGGCCTTGGAATTTCATGGATGATTGTAATCACGGCAGAACTTGTTGGAGCTACATCTGGGCTTGGCTATTTTATAGAACTGAATAGATTACTGCTCCGCGTTGACAATGTCATAGTAGGGATGCTAGTAATAGGCGCAATAGGGTATGCTATGAATACTCTAATTTCCTTTGTCGAAAAGAGATTCTTTCATTACCAGGTAGCAGTTTAAGGTGTAACCTATGGCGCTGAAGAAACTTGTTATTTCGAATGTCTCTAAAAACTTTGAGGCCGAAGGTTTAGAGAAAGAGGTTCTTGATGGAATAACTTTATCAGTAGAAGAAGGGGAATCTGTTTGTTTGATAGGGCCAAATGCTTGCGGCAAGAGCACGTTGCTCCAAATAGTTGCCGGCCTAATCGAGCCAACAAAAGGGAAAATACTGCACAACGGGGAGCTGGTTGACGAGCCTCATTGTTCAAGAACAATAATCTTCCAAGACCTGAATTTGTTCCCCTGGAAAACCATTTCAGAGAATATTGAGTTTGGACTCAGAGCAAAAGGGGTGGAAGAAGCCAGTCGGGGTATCACATTAGAAAAATACTTGAATCTGCTGAAAATACAAGAGTTTGCAAACTATTACCCAAATCAATTGTCTGGAGGAACGAAACAAAAATCCGCAATTGCAAGGGCACTTGCAATGGAGCCGGATATACTCCTTATGGATGAGCCATTTAGTTCACTTGACATGCAGACCCGTGAATTTCTACAAGAAGAACTGCAAAAAATAGTAAGGGAAAAGAATCAAACAACACTCTTTGTATCACATAGCATTGACGAGGCCCTAATTCTTGCGGATAGAATAGTTGTGCTAAGCAACTCGCCTGCAAGAATAAAATCAGTTGTAAAAGTTCTAAGAAAGCATAAAGAAAATCCTGATTTCAGGCACTCGGAGGATTTTCTCAGGTATAGAAAACATATCTCAAAGTTACTTAAGGAGGAATAAATCTATGCATAAAGCCATTATCCCTATAGCAATTGCCATAATTTTAGTCCTTGGATTCTTGTTTTTATTTTCCACTCCAAAAAATGAAGCAATTAGGGTTGGATGGCAACCGCCCTGGGTAAATCAAGGACAGATATCTGCCATATTGCAAAAAACCGATATATTGCAAAAGAACGGTGTTGAAGCAAAATTTACTGGTTTTTCTTTCGGTCCGCCAATGACAGAAGCGGCGCTAAGCGGACAGTTGGATATACTTTTCCTCGGCGACCAGCCTGCATTCAACCTGATAGCAAAAGATAACTCTTGGAAAATAGTGTCTCCATTAGTAAACTATAAATCTGCAATACTCGTGCCAACTGGCTCAGAAATAAAATCGGTACAGGACTTAAGGGGAAAAACAATTGCAACCGGGATAGGTTCAACAACCTACCGAGATACAATACAACTCCTAAACGATGAAGAAATAACCGATGAAGAAATCACTGTAAAAAATCTTGATGTAGGAGCACAACTCGCATTTATGCAGTCAGCAAACGGTTCTTGGGGGGAAATAGACGCTATGGCTGCCTATGACCCAACAGTAACACTTGCATTATCTAAGGGTCTTGCAAAACCTGTAACGGAATATAAAAGTCTTGGAGTTATAGCTGTGAATAACAAATTTTACAATGAACACCCAGAAAAAGTAAAACAATTTATTAACTCTGTAAAAGAGGCATTTGAATACTATCAAAAAAATAGCGAGCAGGCAAATCAATGGTATTCTGAAATAGCAAGATATTCCCTTTCTACTGCGAATTATGCCGAAATGGCTTCACTAGAACCAAAAATGCAAAAAGGCGTCAAAGTAGAAATCGCCTTGACACAAGAAACAAAACAAGAACTGCAAAAACACCTGAATACTGCAATCAGCCTCGGCTTAATAAAAGAAATGAGCTTAAATGAAATTTTATTAGATTACAATGAATTGTCTTGACTGCGCCGGTAGCGATTTTTGTTGAATCTGGAGACATTTTTACTTAAGTGTTAATGGCTATTTCCCGAAAAGTGAAGTGAAGTTATTTCCCGTTGCCTTTGCGACTTCTTCTTGCGAAACGCCCTTTATCTGCGCAACCTTTTTGCACACATCCGCAATCCATGAAGGTTCGGAATTCCGGCCGCCAAAAGGCACAGGGGCGTCGGTTTCGAGAAGGAGATTTTCAAGCGGGATTGATTTCACGACCTCTGCAGAGGCAGAATCGTGAATTATTATGGGCCCGCAGGAGATGAAATAACCAAGCAAAACAGCACGTGAAGCGGTCTTTTTGCTGTTTGTAAACCAGTGCATGTGAACCTTCCTTGCGCTCTCCTCTTCAAGGATATCAAGGCATCTTGTCTCAGCATAGCGCGCATGAACGCACACAGGAAGGCTATTTTTCATTGCAAGGCGGATGAACTCGCGCAAAACACTCTCCTGCAATGCCCTTTGGGCAGGCGTTTTCGCGTGCTTGAAATCAAGGCCTACCTCCCCTATGGCTGCGGCATTTGAAATGTTCTTTTCTGCGAACGCAATTGCCCTTTCAATCTCATTTTGTTGCATCGAAAGAATGTTAGATGGGTGAAGTCCAAGAGCGCAGAGGACCTGCGGGAATTTTTTGGCAAGGGAGAGGCACTTTTGCATTGATTCTGGGCCAGTGGACGCTGTAAGTATGCGCGCAACACCCGCTTTGCGGGCATTTTCAATGGCTTTTAGAGGCGCCTTGAAAGAGTCAAGATGGCAATGTGAATCGGCTAACAAAAATATCACACTTTAAAAAAGTTCCCCAATATAACCGCTAATACAAGAAAACCTTTTATGTGATTAATATGGCGGAAAAAAAGCAAAAAGCGGCTGAAAGCCCTGAAACAGTGGAAAAAAAGAAGGAATTCCTTGAAAGCGCAATCCCAAAAAAGGGCAAAAAAAATGAAGAAAAGCCGCCGGCCTATCTCCTTGCAATGCTGATAATTTTAGGGTTGCTTGTCGGGGTTGCGGCAACAATTACGCTCCTAAAGCCCGCGGCAGACAATGGCGGTGCACAACCCGACCAGAACCAGACAATAAATGACTCAAATTACAGGCTCGTGCCAGTAACCGTGGTTTATTCTGCAGAATGCAAATCGTGCAGGCAGACAACAACGATTGAGGAGCTTTTCAAGGTGAGGCAAATAGCATATTCGCTCAAAAAAGTGGAAGCAAAATCCGCGGAAGGAAAACAGATAATTGGCAAGTTCGGCATAGATCGCGTGCCCACTGCCATAGTTGACTCGGAAAAAGTTGCATTTTACCCCAAGACCAAAAGCGATTTTGATTTGGAAGTAAAGAAGGGCTCTCTCGACAAAATAGGCTCGGCTTATATTATTCCGGAACAGAACTGGAACAGCAATTTTTATTATCCGCTATATTATCTTGAAAAGGTGCCAGGATTTTGCGAAGCCGGCAAGCCGACAATCGTGCAGTTCGATGATTATTATGCCCCGGAATACACTTTTGGAAGGAAAATATTCTACGATTTCCTCTCAGACTTCAATGCTACCACAGATGTAAAGTTCAGCTATACGCAGACGGCAAATTCCACTGACAACAACTCAGTGACTGGAAATCTGTTCTTGATGTGCGCAAGCCAGCAGGGCAAATACATTGAATTGGAACACTCAATGACCGGAGTATACTGCAACAACCCATTCAGCGGCGACCCTACCATAGTTACGGAACCCGAGGTATTGGGGTGCCGGAGCATCAGCAATCATTACGGAACGCCATTGACCCCGGTCGAACTTGATATTGCATCAAACAGGGCTGGCATGGACTCCAATTCACTCAAAAGCTGCTTTGACAACAGGGCATTCTATTACAACCAGGCTGAAAAAACTGCAAAAGATTTGCACATAAGCAGGCCAGGAACATTCCTCATTGATTGCGTAGAAACCACGAGCATTGAGCACCTGAAAGATTCATTCTGCGAGATACACCCAGAGATTTCTGCGTGCGCGGCGGATGCAAATGCCACCAAGTAAGGCTGCGGAATTCTTTTTCAGGGGCAAAAACTACAATTGCCCTGCGAGCGTTTACTGCCCTTCGGAAGATTCCTATTTTCTTGCAGAAAATGTAAATGTGAAAAAAGGGGCAACTGTTGCCGATATGGGGTGCGGCTGCGGGATTCAATCGCTAAATGCCCTCATGAAGGGCGCATCCAAAGTTTATGCGATAGATGTGAATGTGCAGGCGCTAAGGGCAACGGAAGAGAACTGCAAAAGCGCGGGATTTTCTGGAAAAGTGAAAGGCATCAAATCCGACCTTTTTGAAAAATTCAAAGGCAAGGCAGATTGCATCATATTCAACCCCCCTTATGTGGAAAGCGACGGCATAAGATTTGTTGACCTTGACGGAGGCAAAAAGGGCAGGGAAGTGCTTGACAGGTTTTTAGAGCAGATGCCGCAGCGCCTCTCAAAGAATGGCGAGTGCTGGTTTTTGCAAACTGACCTTAATGGATACGCCAAAACACGGGAAATACTTCGCAAGGCAGGAGTTGAGTCAAAAATCGTTGCAAGAAAGAGGGGCTTTTTCGAAGAGCTTGCGGTGTTTGGGTGCTGGAAGAAGTAAAACCCGCGCACGCCGATTCAATTAATTATTAAAAGGAACTTTCCAATATTCTTCTTATGACAACAAACCCGGGGCCGGAATATTTTCTTGCACAGGAACGATACGATGCTGCAAAGACAACACAGATGAAAATACTCGCGCTCACTGACATGATAAAGTTCTGCCCGCGGCACAAGGCAAGCGAAAAACTCCTAGCAGAGCTCACTTATAAATTATCAAGGCTAAAGCAGGAGGCTGAAAAGGAGAAAGTTCAGCTCTCAAAGCGCGGCGGCGGGAATTCGATTAATGTAAAAAAAGAGGGAGCTGGGCAGGTTGTGATTTTGGGCGCCCCCAATTCCGGAAAAAGCAGCCTTCTTAAAATGCTCACAGGCGTTGATGTTGAAATTGCCTCATACGCCTTCACAACAACCAAGCCAGAAATCGGGATGATGGCCTATAAGGGGGCGAAAGTGCAGCTGGTTGAAGTGCCTGCAATAGTTGAAGGGAGTAGCGAAGGGAAAGCCAACGGAACGCAGCTTCTAAGCCTTGCACGGAATGCCGATGCCATAATCATAATGCACCGGGATGAGGCAGAAAAGCAGATGGCAATTAATGAGCTATTGAAAACCGGAATAATTGTCATGCACAAAAAGCCGCGCATCAAAATCATCCAGAACTCCGAGTACAAGGGAATAACTATCGCGGGAAAACAATTCCTCAAAATGCAGGAAAAGGACCTTGAAGCGGCACTCAAAGGTGCGGGGATCCACAAAGCGAGCGTGCTGCTTGAGGAAGATACAACAGCCGAGAAACTCGCGGAGGCACTTGATGAGAACCTCGATTATAAGAACGTGCTTTTCATCAAAACAACTGAAGAGGGCGGCGCTGAGGATTTGAAGGCAAAAGTATTTGCGCTCCTTGGCAAAATAATGGTTTATACAAAAAGGCCTGGCGCGGAAGCGAACATGGGCGAACCGATAAGCATACATGAAGGCGCAACCATTGGGGAAGCAGCAGAGCTCGTTCACAAGGAACTTGCAAGCGGCATCAAGTACGCAAGGGTGTGGGGCTCTGCAAAATTTCCAGGGCAGAAGGTTTCAAAAGAGTACATACTCCAAAACGGCGATATAATAGAGATATCCGCTTAATTGTTTTCAGGGAATTTGCATGGATGCGCTCTCAGTTGCCAAAGCCGTGAAAAAATTCAAAGAAAAAAGCGGCACAACCCTTGCGCTTAGCGATGTGAGCCTGAAAATTTCAAAAGGAGAAATTGTCGGGCTTCTTGGGCCTAACGGAGCTGGGAAAACCACTTTGATTTCTGCAATCTGCGGATTGCTAGAGCTTGATGAGGGCGAAATAAGCGTGTTTGGGAAAAACCCGCTCACGCAAAAAGAGAGCGTCTCGCAAGATGTCAACCTTGTGACCGGATTTGCGGGGCTATTGCACGGGCTCAGCGTGGAAAATCTTCTTGAATACTATTCCATGCTCTATGCAATTGATGACAGGAAAAAAATGATTGGCACGGTGCTTGCGCAAACAGGCCTTGCGGAAAAAAGAAACCAGACCGCGCAGAATCTCTCTTCGGGCTTCAAGCAGAGATTTTACATAGCAAAAGCGCTTCTCTCAAACCCAAAACTCATACTCATGGACGAGCCAACCGTTGGGCTTGATATCCAAAGCGCAATACAAATACGCGCGCTCATAAAAAAACTCTCAAACGAGGGGAAAACAATCCTTCTTACAACGCATTACATGGCGGAAGCTGAGCAGCTCTGCGATCGCATTGCACTCATAAGGGGCGGGAAAATTATCGCGTTCGGAAAAATCTCCGAACTCAGAAAACTTGCGGGAAAGCCAAAAGCAAAC
>DATDXA010000011.1:0-13812 GCA_035289485.1 archaeon
CACAGTCAAAAACCGGCGGAGGATGGAAACAAATAATCCCCGTGACAGGCCAAGGAATACCGGCATTATTCCAGGGTCAAGACGAAGTGACAATAACTCCGCAATCCCTAAATTCCTCAACCTTTGAAACGGGTGTGTATACATTTATAGTCAATGGGACGCCCAAATGCGCCAAAACAGGAAGCGCGGCAGGAACAAGCATAAACATCACCCAGCAAAAAACCGCGGCGCCGGATTTGCCGGTGATATTCGCGGCACTGATAGCGCTTGTTGTGATTGGGATAATAGCGAGAAAGAAATAGCTGCAAATCGAAAAAGCACTGGCTAATGGTTTAAGTGAACGTATTTATCTGCGCAAGAAGCTTCTTTGCCTTCGCATTCTTTTCAAAGTGCTTGCGCACGGGCTCAAGGAGTTCATTCACGTGCTTAGCGGTGGCGCTCTTGAGGTCCATCGGATGGAGTTTTCCGGAAGTGTATGCGCCCTCAAGCTCAGCGTATGAGGAGAATGAAACATTGCCGCCAAATTTCGCAGGGCGCTCAATTTCCACTTTCTTGAATTTTTCAAAAATAATGTATTTGCAGTACTCGAGCACGGGGTTATCTTCCACCGCTTTTTCAGGGCAATATGCCTTGGAGATTTTGCGCGAAACCTCTTCGGAAGAATCGGTCATGAAAATCGCAGAATCAGGGCGCGACTTGGACATCTTCATTGCGATTTTGCGGTCGATTCCTTCCGCGCTTGTTTGCATCTGCGAAAGGCCCATTAGCATGTGGTGGTGCACGGCAACCGGCTTTTTCCACCTGAACTTATCCGCCATCTCGCGCGCGAAAACATTTACCTTGCGCTGGTCCAGCCCAAGCTGCGCAATGTCGACATCAAGTTCGAATATGTCCGCCGCCTGCATGCAGGGGTAGAAAATCTGCGAGGCGTGAAGAGTGTCAGATTCCGAGCGACCCATTATCTGCGAGCAGCGAATCACGCGCTGCAGGGTTGAATTCGTTGCTATGTTCATGACGCGCGACCAGTATTCCTTTTTGCCCATAAATTCGGACGCCCAGATGAATTCTACCTTGCCAAGATCCATCCCTGCGGCTTTCCACACCTCGACCATATACTCCCCCGCGGCCTGTATCTTTTCCATATCGCCGCCGAATTTGCTGTTTGCCCATGCGTGCCAGTCCGCAACCCAGAGCCTGAATTTGCACCCTGCTTTTGTCATCTTGTTTACATTAATCGAGCGCAAAATCCCCTGCGCGATGTGAATTTTTCCGGATGGCTCGAATCCATCGTATGCAATAGGCGCCTTTTTGGTTTCAAGCAGCGTGCGCAAGTCGGCTTCGGTTATTATTTCCTCGCCGACCTCGCGGATTAGTGAAAGGCGCGATTCTATGTCCATGCAATCAAGGAAAAATAGGCTGAAAAAGCTTTTAAACGCAAGGAGGCAATATCAATAAATGGCTCAAATGCACATGCCAAGGCCCAGGGGCAAAAAGAAAAGGGCGGAACCTAATCCGGGAACATTGCTTGGGCGGGTTTTTGCCGCCGCAAAAGGCAGGCAGGAAGTTTCGGCAGAGACATTGCGAAGTGAATTTGAACCCTTAGACATTAGTGGCCCCATTTCAGTACTACGAAAAGAATTTGGCATGAAAATCGACAGCACATTGCTACGAAGGAGAGGAAAACCTGCAGCTACCGGGGAGATACAAACCCTTTATGTCGAGCCGTTTGCAAACCATGCAAAATTGCGCCCAGATAGGACTTATGGATGGGCATATTCAGATGTTTACAGGGGAAACATAATCCCGGATTTTTTCCGTTCAATAGAAGATGAACGCAGGATTACAGCAAGGCCTGGTGCGTTCCTGGAAAAATACAAGAGAATGCATGGAGAAAGTATATTTGACCCTAAAATACCCCAAATCATGCAATTAAGCGCTACAGAGTTGAAAGAGCAATTATTGGAGATGATTGAACAGGTAAACACTCCACAAAAAAGGGAACAATTAGAGCGGGAAGGTGCTGGAAAGAAAAATGGCAGGCTGCAAAAAGCAATGATGAATGCAAAGCAGGTTTTGGCAGGGCTTGACTGGCTCGAGCACAGGCACAGCATTAAAGTGCCTGTTGAAAGGGAATTGCTCAAGTGGATTTATGTCCATTCGCAGAACAGGGCAAAACACAGCAATCCAAAACCTTAACCCAATTAAACCTTTTGAATCATTGATTTGTTCTTATGAAACCAAAAACCATTCTCGCATTCGGAACATTTGATTTGCTCCACCCAGGGCACATTAGCTACCTAACGCAGGCAAAGGCGCTTGGGGAGAGGCTTGTTGTAATTATAGCAACCGATTCGAATGTTTTCAGGGTGAAGGGGATTAAGCCAGTAAACGGGCAGCAGGCGCGCCGCGAACTTGTTGCCGCGCTCGGGCTTGTAGATGATGCCGTTGTCGGTTTTGAAGATGACATGATGAAAAGCGTTGAGAAGGCAAAACCTGATATTGTGGCACTTGGTTATGACCAGCGCCCTGATGAGGACGCTTTAAGGGAGAGCTTTTCTGCGCGCGGGATTAAGGCGAAAATCGTGCGCCTCAAGCCCCACAAGCCGGAGATGTTCAAGAGCTCGAAGATAAGGCAGCGGATTGAAAGCCTGAAAAAGTGATAAAGCATGCCAAGAAGAAACCGCAGGAAACAAATTAGGAACATCGCGCCAAATGTATCTGGGGGTGTGAGAATAGTGCCACATGCTACGCCTAAACAAAAAACCCGAAAAGTAAATGAAGCGTTGCATGCACTTAGGCAAAGTGCCCGAAGATTTGATGAAACTGGAAGATAACAAGCAGTCAAGTTGCCACGCACTCCCATCCTAAAAATTTTATTGCGGAAAAATAAGCCTCGTTAATGTGCGGCGCTTCCACCAAACACTTAAAAAGGAAAAAGCGCTAATCCAATTGGAGTTGGCTGATTTGGTGGCAAAGCATGGTCGGGAGATTTTAGCGATTGTTCTGATACTGATTGCCGGCTCAATGCTTCTTAATTCCGGCATTTCGAAGCGGGAATTTTCAATCGATTACCCTTTGGTCAAGGCCAGCAAAACGGTTGAATTGTCCGATAAAAGGACAGAAACAATCCATGTTTCAAATCCTCAAGATTATGGGCTGATTGCGGCAATACCCAAAAGCCTTGCAGGCAACTCCGAAGAAATGGAAGTATATTTTGCGGGCTCAAAGGAGGTGTGGGCAGATGACCCAGTCATTTACTTTGAGCTGGGCAGCGTATCTGCCGCCATTCAAATCAGGTACAAGGCTAGAAGCGATACCGCAAGCATAAATTCCATCTTTCCTAAAAATTTTATTTATTCCCTGAGCGCGGAGCAAAAAAATGCGCTTGCAAAAGAATTGCAGGGCATTGCAGAACTCAACCTTGAGGACGCAAAAGCCAACGAGGCGGAAAATGCGCTCGCCGCAAAATTTGGCAAAATTTTTTCAAATCAGGGAAATTTTAGGGAAGGTGAAACGGAAGGCGGAGCGGCATTTTTCGCGGCGCCAGCAGGCCAGTTCAGCCAGGTGATAGCCGCCATTGATAGCGTAAGAGCGAAAACTGAAAGTGAGCTCGCAAAAACAATCCAAAACAAGCCAGAAACACACCCTGCACAGCCAATTCAGCAGCCGGCCCAAAATTCCATACCCGAAGAAACCGCACAAGCAGAAAAAAAGCGGCAGGAACTCCTGGCACAACACCCATGGCCAGAAGAAATAGAACTTGGAGTTACAGCAAACAACCCAAATCCCGCATTCGAATTTGACATGGTAAACCCAAAAAATATCCCGCTCGCAAACGGAAAATACATAAATAATTTTTCATTTCCTGACAGCGGCATGATATTGATTGACGGTCTGCCGCAAAAAGAAGCACCCACAAAAGGAATCAAGATAGAAATGGCGGACAACAACGGCAAGGAGCCATACAGTATGAAAATAACCCTAAACTACTCAGAATTAACTGCAAACAACAGCACCCTGCCACAGAAACTGCAAAAAGAAGTGAAAATAGATTACAAGCTATTTGAAGGCGGCCACGGCCCGGCAATAAAACTCAGGATTAATGTAAACGAAACAGGCGCCATCCTTGCAACTGACCAGCTCAAAGATGCCGCAGAGCATGTAAAAAAAATAAAAGGCTGGGAAGACATAATAATTGAAAGCCAAAAGGATGGAAAAAGCAGGGCTGCGTCCGAAATAGCGCAAGACGCGAAGAAAAAACTGCAGGAACTTTATTCAAAGCAAAAGTTTGAATACCTCATGATACTCGGGGATGACGACCAGATACCGATTCTGACTCCCGAGGTATTGGAAGGGAGCGCCGTGCTTGACCAGATGTTTTTTGCCGATTATACTGGAGATAGCGTGCCGGATGTTGCGGTTGGTAGGGTTCCAATGTCTGATGCCAAGAGCATAAAGGATTATTTTGGGATACGCAAGGAGTTCGGGCCGGAGCCAAAAATTGCAATGGCACTTATTCCTGATGACCTGAAAACAAGCATTGAGACGGTCCGCAAACTCATTGATGGCTATAAGTACCGCAACGAGCAGCCCCCAAAGGACCTAGTTAAGTTGTCGGAACGACTACAGAACCTTATTGAGGCAACAAATTCTTACAGCCAGGAAGAAGAGCAGCCCGCCAACTACACAACACAGAATATGCAAAAGGCGTTTGCGATATCCCCCTATGGCTATCAATTCGCCAATGGCGGCGCTGGAGAACCGGCGGTAGCTGGCGGAAAAATACCGATTTATGTGAACCCGACCAGCGAATTTCTCAGTGGGATTGCTGGCAATGCTGATGAGGTGGAAATATTTTCACATGGCCAACCGGAATATTTCTTTAACTTAAATATTGAAGATTATGAAAAGTGCAGCATCAGCCTTTTGCCATCACAAAATTCACATCCGATACTTCTTGGGGATGCATGCCACACAGCATCGGTACAAGGAAAGAACGCAATGAAAAACGGTGCACTTGCATATGTCGGATGCTACAAAGCGTGCTATGGGATAAAGGTCTCGGTGCTGAACTTTGGCAAGGACATAGGAATAGGAAAATCAGTCAAAGAAATCGCAGAAATCTACAGGGACAAAATATACCAAATATACTGGAAATACACGATTCTTTATGGGGATCCGTCAATTGTATTCCCGGTAAAAAGCCCGACTGTGAAAGCCGAAGGAAATACAATAACATTCCCAAAGCCGGGTGCTGAGCTGCTCTTGAGGTCCAATGCACTTTCTGACCCGAAAGCATGCATCCAAAACATGCAAAATAATTTAAACGCTAAGATAAGCGCGCAGGCAACTGACAAGCAAGGGCAAAAATATGTTACAGGAGAAATTGCGGCTGCAGGGGCAGGAACTTTGGAATTCCAAAAACCCGTAAATCCCGGCCAGATAAGCAAAATGAGCCTCAATGTGATTGCAGCAGGCGGGCAAATAAGCTCATACCCGATGACACTGCCGCGTGCGGATGCACAACAAAATATTTACATCGCGGCAGTTCCGCCAAAGATTTTCGGGCTGGATTACCAAGGTGCGGTGAACTTTTCATTTGCAATAGAAGATGATGGAAAATCTGCAAAAGTTCTCGAGCCGAAATTCACCCCTAAAGGGACAATAAGGGGCGCACTGGACAAAGGCACTTTCTCGCTGCTTGAAAGCATATATTCCCAGTGCTTCCTTACATCGGATTTGACATTTGCAAAAAGCGCATCCAACAATTTGTTCATTGACAGCATGGCAAAGCAAAATCCGACACGAATTTTAGGAAAATACCAACCAAGCCTTGAAAACATCAGGAAAGCCACTGTTATTTCAGGAAAGAGAAAATCGGAGGCTGAAATAGACAGAGGAAATACATTGAATGACCACACAATCACCATAAAAATTTCTCCAACTATTTCCAAAGAACTCTATGAAGGCGGAGCGCTGCAGAACGGGTTCGCCATAGAATTTTCCTGAAAAGCGGCTTTCGGGTGCGGAAACGCAACGTTTTTAAGAACCCCCGGCGGTTAATAAATATGGGCAAGGAAAGGGTTTCTGCTGATTACGGCCTCACTTTTGATGATGTACTGATTGTGCCGGCGGCTTCGAAAATCCTTCCAAAGGATGTTTCCCTTCGCACAAAAATAACCCCGAAAATTACCCTAAATATTCCGATTGTAAGCGCCGCAATGGATACGGTTACCGAGCACGCAACTGCAGCTGCAATGGCGCGCGAAGGCGGAATAGGAGTTATACATAAAAATCTCTCCGCGGAAAACCAGGCAGCGGAAGTTGAAAAGGTAAAGCGCGCCGAGTACTGGATAATCAATAACCCAACCACCATTTCCTCAACAGATAGCCTCACAAGGATAAGAGAGCTCAAAAGGGAATTCGGAATCAACAGCTTCCCGGTGGTTGATGGCGGAAAGCTTGTGGGGATTGTAACGAATAGGGACCTTCTTTTTGAGGAGGATTATAACAAGAAAGTTTCCGAAATAATGACTCCGCGCAAGGACCTCATTACAATTGAAAAGGAAGTTTCGTATGAGGAGGCTCGCGAAATCCTTCACAAGAACAGGATTGAAAAGCTCCCGATTGTTGGAAAGGACGGGCTTCTAAAAGGGCTCATTACAATTACTGATATTCAGAACAGGCAGAAGAATCCGAATTCACTAAAGGATAAGCGCGGAAGGCTGATTGTTGCGGCGGCAGTGGGCCCGCGCGATGATGCGCGCGTGAAAGCGCTTGTTGAGAAGGAAGTTGATGTGATTGTAGTTGACACTTCGCACGGGCACTCGAAGAATGTAATTGACGCGGTGAAAAGGTACAAGAAGGATTATGATATTGAAATAATCGCAGGCAACGTCGCAACCGCAACAGGGACAAAAGCGCTAATTGCCGCGGGCGCGGATGGAATAAAGGTCGGGATAGGCCCTGGAAGCATCTGCACAACGCGCGTGATTGCAGGGGTCGGTGTTCCGCAGATAACCGCGATTTTGGAATGCGCAAAGGCAGCGGGGAATGTCCCGATTATTGCTGACGGCGGGATAAAATATTCCGGGGATATTGTAAAGGCGATTGCTGCTGGCGCGAATGCTGTGATGATTGGCTCTTTATTCGCCGGGTGTGATGAAACCCCCGGAAAAACGGTGTATATGAACAACCGCAAGTTCAAGCAGTACCGCGGCATGGGTTCAGTGGGCGCAATGATGCAGGGGTCAAAGGACAGGTATTTCCAGTCACATGTTGATGAGGAGCGCAAATTCGTCCCTGAAGGAATTGAAGGCGTTGTGCCATTCAAGGGAAGGGTTTCGGAAGTTGTCTACCAGTTAATCGGTGGGTTGCGCTCAGGAATGGGCCTCACTGGGTCTGAAACAGTGGATGATTTGAGAAAAAACAGCGAGCTCATAAAAATTACTTCCGCGGGCCTGCGCGAATCCCACCCGCATGATGTGACGATTACAGAAGAGGCGCCGAATTACTGGAAGTGAATTTGGTGAAAGTCGCAAGATCTACTTCAAGGCATGCAGTACACATGCCAAATATTGCAGGATTAAGGTCACATCCACCTGAGGCGAAGAGAAAAATTGTTCCTGTGCAGTTCCGCTTACTAGGTTTCTTCCTGCAATGCATTCAGGCTTTCCTCAGGCACCCGCATTCCAATTCTACTATGGTAAGGGGCCAAATGGAAAAAGCAGAAGCGCGTATGCTAGGCGTGTTCTGGATGTGACAAGAGGCCCGATACAAAGAATCGCAGATCTCGAAATTCTTACCAGCAAATTCATGCGTCTTGAAAGCCGAAGATTCATATCTGAGTTTAAAGGTTTCTGACAAATGCAATAGGCAGTGAAAAGAACAGCCAACTGAGGCAAAAATTGCTTGGTACAAGGGCGAAAATAAATCTAAGGATAAAGGCCTTGCCAAGAAAGTGAGAAAAAACACTTTCAAAAAACCACCCCCACAATGTATATATACCCAAAAACCCTTCTATCAGCGTTAATATGGGCGCAATTAAGATACCGCTTTTCAAGCACAAGACAATAGTGCTGTTTGCAGCAATTGCAATAGCGCTCTCCATTGCAACCGCGGCGCTTCTTGATGTGGCGCCATGGATTACCGCAAAAATCCAGAGCGTTGCTGTGATTATGCTATGCCTTGCATTCGTTCTCAAGGTCACATTGCCAGAGGAGAAAAAAAGGATGGAAGAGGATGCGGAATTGAGTTTTCTCTCAAGCCAGAGCAAATTCCAAGATATTGTAGAGGAAGCGCCTGACCCTATTGTTACACTCGATAATAAGGGATTTTTCACATATATGAACAAGGCGGCGGAAAAGGTTTCGGGCTATAGCAGAAAGGAGCTATTGGGAAAGCACTTTGCGGATTTGGGAATAGTGGCGCAGGATTCGATGCCTCTTGCCATGAAGGAATTTGCAAAATCCATTTCAGGCTTTCCCGCAGGAGCGCCATATCACCTTGACCTTTTAAGAAAGAACGGGAGCGAATTCACTGCGGAAGTAAATTACCAGCCTATTGTAAAAAAGGGCAAGGTGGAAGGAATAGAACTCGTTTTTAGGTACTTTGGGGAGAAAAGAAAGGGCAAGGCGCAGAAGAAGGAGAAGTAACCCCAAAATAATCCCAATGAAACCCCGATTTTTAAGCTTTACACACTTATTTTTCTTTGGGGTTTTGCTTGGAGAATTTTACATCTGAAGAGCGCAAGGTGCTAACGCCATTTTGCTCTAACATGGATGGCGACATATTCGTTCTCACAAATCTTCCAGAAGTCGTTAAGGGCGCGCTTTTTTCCCGCTACAGCAGGAGCCCAAAAAGCCTTCGAAGGCTGCTGCTTGATGAGTTCATCAATGACAAGAGCACAGGCTTTAGCGAAATCGTCGCGCACGCAGAAGGCATGGGCGAGAACCAGATAGTTGCAACTCAGAAGGCGGAGGAATTCTATGACAGGGTGCTTGTCGGGTACGGGGATGACAGCGTAGCCGAGCTTGGGGGCGCGCACATCGCGTGCGAGAATGTGAGCAACATAGCCTCGAAACTGCTCGAGGATTCGCGCCTCGGGATTTCGCCGCTTGAAAAGAGCACAAGGTACATTTATTTTGATGAGAAAATTGAAGGAAGGTACAGGTATTACATCGACACGGAAATCATGTCTTCAAAACATGCGGATCTTTACACCCAAACCTGCGATTCGCTTTTTGATTCTTACGCAAAATTCATAGAGCCAACTAAAAAGTACATAATGGAAAAGTTTCCGCGCGGGGAAGAAACAGAGCGCGCATACAACTCAACCGTGCGCGCAAAGGCATGCGATATTTTGCGCGGATTTTTGCCGGCCTCAACGCTTACAAATGTGGGAATGTTCGGGAACGGAAGAAGCTTTGAGTACCTCATAACAAAACTTTATTCGGGCGAACTCTCAGAGCAAAAGCAAATCGCATCTGAAATGCACACCGAGTTCATGAAAATAATACCCTCATTTGTGAAGCGCGCAACGGGAAAATACGGCGACCCGACAATTAAGTTCATGGCGGAAACGAAGGAGGGCATGCAGCGGCTCGCGGATGAAATTTTTGCAGATGAAAAAGCTGGAATGAAAGAGGAAGTTGTGCTAATGGCATATGATAAGGACGCGATTGAGAGGGTTGCCGCATCTGCCCTGTACCCTTTTGCGGAAGTTTCTTTTTCTGATGTGAAGGCGCGCATCGCTGCGATGCCTGAAAAGGAAAAGACCGGAATAATTAGCGAGTATGTGAAAAGGCGCGAGAACAGAAGGCACAAGCCCATGCGCGGATTTGAGCACACTTATTACGAATTCGACCTTGTGTGCAATTACGCATCTTATAGGGATTTGCACAGGCACCGCGTGCTCACGCAGCAGAGGCAGGACCTTGGCGTGAAGCTTGGCTATGATATCCCGCCTGAGATGAAGGAAATCGGAATTGAAAAGGAATTCATTGAGGAAATGGAGGGCGCAAAGGATGCGCATGAAAAAATACATGCCGATTTCAGAAGGCAGAGCCAGTATGTTGTGCCGTTCGCTTACAGGATAAGGTGGAGCAACTATGTGAATCTGCGCGAACTTTATCACCTTGTAGAATTGCGCTCAACAATACAGGGGCACCCCGATTACAGAAGAATTGTTCTCAAAATGCTTAATGAAGTGAAAGCGGTGCACCCCTCGCTTGTTGAGCACATGAAATTTGCGGATTACCGCGAGTTCAAGGGGCTTGAGAGGTTAGAGTCCGAAAAGAAAATCGATTCCAAAATGGAGGAAGTGAAAAAGAAGTATGGCTAAATCACCTGCGCAGCACATAACTTTCACTTCGGAAGATGGTTTCATTATTCATGGGAACCTTTTGCGCGCAGGAAAGAAAGCGGTTCTTCTAATGCATCAATTCCAGCTTGACAAATCAAGTTACAGCAGCTTTGCGCAAAAGCTAAGTGATGCGGGATTCACCGCTCTCGCTATTGATTTGCGCGGGCACGGGGAGAGCGTTTTGCAAAACGGCAAAAGAAGGGATTTCAGGACATTTTCAGACAAGGATTTTCAGGACATGCTCCTTGATGCGAAAGCCGCGAAGGAATTGCTGCAAAAGGAAGGTTTCGAATTGTATGCCGCTGTGGGTTCAAGCATCGGCGCGAACACCGCACTTATGCAAGCATCACAGGACAGGGAAATTCAAAAAATAGTTCTGCTCTCGCCCGGCATGGATTATTTTGGAATTGAAATCACAGGCGCCGCAAAAGCGGTGCGCGCAAAAACGCTCATTGTTGCAAGTGAGGAGGATTCTTATTCATACACGACTTCAGAAGCGCTTGAGGGCATGATTCCGAATTCTGAACTCAGGGCGCTGCACAATGCGGGGCATGGAACGGGAATGTTTGACGGGACAAATCTGCAGGATGAGCTTGTGAAGTGGCTTTTGGGGTGAAAAATACGGACAATTGTAAAAAAATGGGGGATTTGGATGACATGGATAATAAGAGAAAACAAAAATTTTGAATTCCCAACTATGGATTTGATAGAAAATTACAACAAAAAATTCGATGAAGATGAAAAAGCCAACGCCCAAGACATGGCTATAAAAAAATTAATAGAAGAACACAAAGAAAACAACGAACTGCATATAATTCTTCTAAAAGTGGCTGCAATCAACTCACTTTACAGTACAAACATTTACAATACTTTTAAAATGGCAGAACACATTCTGAAATTGAATATTGACCAGAAGTTAAAAAACCCAAGTACCAAAATAGTACAAGAAATTGCAAATCTAGAATTTCCAGATAAAACAGGGAAAGAAATCAAAAAAAATATGTATTCATTCGCCACTAAATACTGCAACTGGCATGAAAACGACTTATACCCAATATATGACAGCTTTGTGGAAAGATTGCTGAAAGAATACCGAAAAGAATCAATAAATAAAAAGCCAGAACTTAATTTTTCAAAGCATAAATGGAAAAATAAGGACTTAAAAAACTACGATAAATTTCGAGAAATAATTAAAAAATTTAAGGAAAGCTTCAAAATAACAGATGAAGTTAACTATAAAAAATTAGACAAGTTCTTGTGGTATTATCACAAAGACATATTTGAAGAAAAAAGATAGTAGTGTAGACAGAAAATTCCGAGTATCATGACCGAGAGGTATCTATAAAAAACCAGTGCAGTTCCGCACCGGCACCGAGCCCCCTGCTCCCAAAGATTATTGTATCACATCGCGCAAAGCTTTTTCGAGGTGATTTAGTTGATGAGAAATTTTGAAAGAGGGAAAAATAAGAAAGATACGGGGCATTATGAGGAGAGGATGCTCGCGCTTCTAGAGGAGTACGGGGAATCGCGTTAAAATATGGGCATCTTTAGATGCCCTTAAATCGCGACATCAGAAATAATAATAAGTTCTGCCCAGATAATGAATAGGTATTCTATATGGCTACAAATCTTGCAAAAAGGATAGTGGTTGACAGGCGGATAATGGCGGGAAAGCCGGTAATCCGCGGAACAAGGATACCGGTATATGCAATAGTGAAAAGATTCGCAGAGGGTAGGACTGAAAAGGTCCTTGAGGACTACCCGCAGCTTGCCAAGGAGGATGTTTACGCCGCCTTGGAATATAACTAAAATTTTTGAGTAACTTTAAAAAGTAGCAAAAAAATACTCATTATTTTTACTTTTGCAGTTCAGTTTTTTTTCTGTGTTTTTCTAATGCTTTTGCAGCACCATATTCTGCATCCAATTTGCCAACTGCGATAGTGAGGGATATATTTCCAGGCTCCTTGCCTTCAATTGCGTTTGCAGGATTATTTCTTAATAAATTTTCATGTATTTCTCTAGCCACAATTCCCGGTTCAACTTTTTGCATAATTGCACACGCACGTTCAATTCCGGCAAATTTTACAAATGCCGCAATCCCGCTTGCAGGCGTGTTAAAAGTGCCACGGTATTTATCATCATACTGGGCAGAGTGATTTAGGATTATCTTGGCAAGAAATATCTCAAAGAGATTTCACCAAATGACACACAAAGAATCAAAACCGAAAAATTCATTTCACACCCCATATGCCTAATTGCAAAGGAAGATCCAAAGGATGAAGAGGAAACAAAGACAATTGAGAACAGCCCAAAATTCGGCAAGGCACTGAAGGAAATAGTGCAGAAGGGCGGATGTTTCAAGTATTATGAAAAGGGGAATGACAGCCGCCTAATAAGGAAGGGCGATAAATTTCTGTACTTCGGAGAGAAAGGAAAAAAAGAATTCGAAAGACTTGTTGCGCTCAATTACCCCATCGCAGAACTCAAATAAATACAATAATACGCTTCAACCCCCGACATGGGATGTTGAAGTAAGTTAGTATAGGGGGGTGTAGTATATAAGCATAATCTTATACATAATACCAAATTTTTTTAACCTGCTGGCAAACTTTTACAAAATGCCCAATTCAGAGAACCAATCCGCCCAGCACCAAACCTATTCCATAAGAAACAATTGCAGTGAGCCCTCCGATAAGGAGCATTTCAAGGCCTGCAGTGAACCAATTTTTTGCAATTACAAGTGAGCGCAGTGAGCCCACTGTGAAAATTGTTGCAAATGTGAGAATGAACGCAGCGGGAAAGAGTATGCTCGCAGGAAGGGGGTTGAAAAGTGAAATAACAAAAATCAGAAGCGGCAAAAAGCCGGCAACAATAAAAGCAACATAAGTGTACAATCCGGCTTTCACGGGATTCTTCGGGTCTGGCATGAGCCCGAGCTCCTCACTCATCATGGTGTCAACCCACACGGTTTTTTTGGAGGTAATTAATGCCACAAGTGCTTCCAGGTTTTTTCCGGCAAAGCCTTTCTTAGAATAAATCCGCCTTATTTCCTCGCGCTCGCCTTCGGGAAATTTTTCAACTTCGAATTCCTCGCGCTTTCGCTCTGCAAGGTAATAGGATTGCTGCGATTTCACTGAAAGAAAATTTCCAACAGCCATTGAAAGGCCGTCCGCGAAAAGGTTTGCAAAGCCAAGAACAAGTATTATTCCGGGAGCAAGCCCCGCTCCTGCGGCGCCTGCAACCACCGCAAAAGTTGTTACAATTCCGTCAAGCGCGCCATAAACCATGTCGCCGACGTATTCCCCTGCCCCGCCATTGTGGTGGTCGCTATCAAAGGCTTCGTGGGAGTGCGCTTCTTTTGAGGCGGCAAAATCATTTTCTGCAAAGGCTTTCCTAGCCTTTTTGACACGTTCCAAAGCCATTCGCAGAAAGTGGGATTCAAAGTGAAT
>DATDXA010000012.1:0-10966 GCA_035289485.1 archaeon
TGCGTAAGCCCGCCATGAATTGCCATTGCATCAATGCCATTCTTCTTTAGGTTTTTTGCAACGACATCAACTTCGCGCCTAGTCCTACAGAAAACCATTGAAAGCCCGACCGTATTTTTCTTGAGCAAATGAACAAGCACCGAGAATTTTTCTGCGGGAGCGACATCGTAATATGACTGGTCAAGATGTGACGGGTCTACTTGCGCCTCCCCTTTAACGCTCACCGGAGAATTCATATGGCTTGAAATAATTTTGTCAACATCTTTTGTGTAGGTGGCGCTAAAAAGAAGCGTCTGCCTCTGCTTTGGCACCGCCTTGATTATGCTTTCAACATCATCGTAAAATCCCATGTCGCACATACGATCGGTTTCATCCAGAACGAAGAATTTTACCTTATCAAAGAAAATTGTTTTGGACCTCATATGGTCAAGAATTCGCCCAGGTGTTCCGACAACAATGTCGGCTTTTCTTATTTCATATACCTGAGGGCCTATTCCAACGCCGCCATAAACCGCGGCAACCTTTGCCTTTGTGTATTTTGCAAAAGTTGAAAGTGAATCCGCGACCTGAACGCATAATTCGCGTGTCGGGGTAAGTATAAGCGCCTGAACTCCCGCGCCCGCGGTTATTTTTTCAAGTATAGGAAGGCCAAATGCCGCTGTTTTTCCAGAGCCGGTGCTTGATTGGCCAAGCACATCCTTGCCTTTTTGTATGTGCGGGATGCAGCCAAGCTGTATGGGAGTAAAATCCGTATAGCCCATTTCTGTTATCGCCTTTACAAGGCGCTCGTCTAGGGTAAGTCCTTCCAATTTCATCTAAAAAGTCACTCTTTGAATACATTTATACCCCTCAGATGGTTTATAAACACGTGCAGAAAACGGCTCTCTGAAGGGAGATTTGGGCTTTTTAGGCAATTTACGGGCATGCCGCACGCGAAAACCAATAAAACCCCTTTTGCACCATTACAATCATGGATTTTAGCGGAAAAATCGTGGTTATCACAGGAGCGAGCTCTGGAATTGGAAAAGAAACAGCATTCGCATTTGCCGCTCGCGGAGCCGAACTAATTCTGATAGGAAGGGACGTTGAAAGGCTCCAGGAAGTTCAAACGGAAGTAATGAAGGCGGGAGCGAAAACCGCGGTTTTTGTAAAATGCGATGTGAGCAATTATGGGCAGGTTCAAAAAACCTGCGAAGCGATTAAAGAAAAATTTGTCAAGATTGATGTGCTTGTGAATAATGCAGGATTTGGAATTTATCGCGCCTTTGCAGAGCAGGAAATTGAGGAGCTTGAACGGCTCATGAAAACTAATTATTTTGGCACCGCATATTTTACAAAAGAGCTGCTTGCGGCAATCCCCTCAGGCGGGCACATTGTAAATGTGAGCTCGATGGCTGGAAAACTCTCTTTTCCCAATTATTCCGCGTACTGCGCAAGCAAATTCGCTGTGGCGGCTTTCACCGAGAGCATCTATCACGAGCTGCTTGGAAAAGGAATCGGGGTGCATCTAATATGCCCAATTGGAACAAAAACGCACTTCTTTGACAATGAATCATTCGATAACCACCCACACCGCCTGCACTATGACAGGATGATGGAGCCTTCGGAAATCGCGCGGCTTATTCTTGAAGCTATTGAAAAAAATAAAATCGAGGTTGTGCCAACGCTGCGCGAAAAGCTCGCGGTGATTCTAAAGGCAGTGGCGCCTTCAATTTATCACAAAATTATGCAGACAAGGTATGTGAAAAGGCAGATTGAGAAGCGCGCAGGATAAGCCCTTGGTTTGCCAGCGCATTACCTATATGAAGCCCATGCCCTGCTCTTCTGAATGCAAAGATGTGTTAGTTGCTCTTCTGCCGCCTTGCGGATTTCGCGCAGCGCGGATTCATCGGTTATTTCCCCGCGCGTTTTCTTGCTAAGAAACCTGTGCAATCCATTTTCACCCTTTACAAAAAATATTTCATTTTGCGCCTGCAAAGAGCCCGAGAGGATTTCTTTTATTGTTTTGCGCCCCGCGCGGATGCGCGAGATTGCTTTTCTTGAATGGAGCGAGTATGCGCGCGCTGGGTTTTGCGTGAAATATTTTATCGGCTTGTTTCCGCTTTTTCTCACAAGGCCTGCTGCAATAAGTTCACGGAGCAGGCCATAAACCGTTGCCCTTGAAAATCCGGAATTCGAAATAAGTTCGGAACCGCCCCTAGGCTCGGCTTTCCAGAGAAGCGCATAGAGCTTCAAATGATTTATTGAAAAGTCTGGGAAAATGTGCCGGTAGAATTGCCAGAGAAGTTCTATTTCAGAATCCGTGCCCATCGCAAATATCCGCGCTCCCGCGGGTTATATAATTGGCGTTTAAGGGGAATCAACCGCAATGTTGATTGGAGAATTTGGATACGGGAAACGCACTAAAATTTAAGGCGCCGGAGGGTGGATTTGAACCACCGACCCTCTGGTTAACAGCCAGATGCTCTGCCTGCTGAGCTACCCCGGCCCGTAGCATTAATTAGATTTGGAATAGCTTTAAAATACTTAAGCGGAATTTAGCCTTGGAATCGTTTAAATATGGGAAAAGAGTTGATTCTAGCGCATAAATGGTGTTTGCATGGATGAAAAGGCGGAGCTTGGGATTTACACCGTAATTGTTTTCTTCACGCTTTTGGCATCGGCATTTTTGCTTAAGGCATCAGGAATCATAACAATAAACCTAATTACTTTTTCTGATTTGGATTCTTGGCTTGCGCTGCTCTTTTCAACAAACCTTGTCCTGCTTGCACTCGTGTTCCCGATACCTCTTGCGATAATTTCTGCGCTCACGCACTTCAAGGAAAAAATGGAAGTGTTTGCGGTAGCGCTTATAGGGGCTATTCCCGCTGCGACAATTTCACTTGCGGTGTTCGGAATAAGCTTTGAGAAAATACTGCTCGCGATTTTTTTCCTCGCGGGTCTTGTTGTGCTCATTGAAGTGAGCTTCATGAAAAAAAAGGAGCTCAAAACGCTTGTAACGTTTAGAACGGCGGCGCACTCGGCCAAAAGCGCCGGGATAATAATGGCAATCGGCCTGCTTTTCGCCGCGGGCTCTATTGCGTATGCGAATAATGATGCGAATGTGAAGATTTTCGGGGAAAAGGTAATGGAACTAACATTCAACCAAAAGCAGGGGACGCAGGATCTCACAGGCGCGCTTGCGGATTCCTTAATTGCAAACCAGAAGCAGACGGTGGGGGCGATAATGCAAAGCGACCAGTTCACGCGGCTTACAGAGAAAACCGACCCCGATGTGCAGGCATTTGTGCTTTCAATGAACGGCCTGCGCGACCAGATAAACAGCCCCCAGACAAGGCAGAAAGTGATTGATGAGATGCGAAAGCAGCAGGCATCGGGAAGCGGCTCACAGCCGATCACTTTTGAATTTTTGCGCCGGCAATCTCCAATGATTGGGCTGATGGCAGATTATTTGTGGCTCATAAATACTTTTGGGATTCTCTCACTTGCGATGTTTGTTCTCAATCTTTTTATCTCCAATCTCGCGGGGGCGTATGCGGCGCTGATTAGGAGGGCGATTGAGGCGACTGGATCAGGGGAAAAAGATGAATAGAATTCAAAAAAAACACGGAAGACTAAAAATTGCTAACGGTTTCCAAGCAGTAAAAAGAAGAATGAGAAACCCATTTTTTAAGCCACAGGAGCATTTTGATAAATTATTTGCAGATACTGTGCAAGGAAGATCGTATCAATTCCAAAAGCTTAATGAATACACTCACCCCGATGGCCATGAAGTTTTTTTGCCTCATATAGCCATGTGCGACTTGCAGAGAAGACCGCGCTTTGTTCTTGCATATGACATGTTTGGAAAAGACATATACGTTAGATATATTCAGAGAGCATCAACAACAATTCAAGAAGTTGGTTCACAAAATCGCGAGGTTGAAAGACGGCGGCAAGCGGAATTTCAAAAAACTCTCCCAGTTAGAAATCCAGAAGAGTTGCTTTTTGAAAAACTTCTCAATGATTTTCGGCCAAGACTTGGCGCGCGCGAAGATTCTTTGAAAGTTTGGCTAGTTGACCCGACAATTCGCACATGGGAGCCAATGAAAAAAGATGTGGAACGCCACTATTACACACTTAGAGGGCATTATTTTGGAAAATCACAGAGAATAAAAATGGGGATAAGCGGATTTCCAATAAAGGCATATCCGCTTAGTTTAGAAAAAGCCAGAGTCAAAAAATTCTTGGCAACAATGCCATGAATTAAGAGTAAGCGTGGGCACGCCGCGGGTGGATTGTGCCGCAAAACCATAATGTTTTGCCCTTGTCCTTCCTTGCTTCCGTTGATCCTTAAGCATTGGATGCAAAAGTTACCGCTGCTACCTTCCGGTCCTCGCGGGGTTGGCTTAGGCAAGCAACCTCAAGGGACAGAAGGTCATTGTTATGGAAAGGCACTATGATTAGTGACAAACCGCCCCTCAGGCTCTAGTTCCGGCTGAAGCGGATTTCCGGTAACAGGGGTCCGCTATGTCCCCAACCATGCCCACGAAGAATACATGTGCCGCGGAACTATTTAAAATGCGACTAAATGGAAGCAGGACTCATATTTTGTCCAGTTCTTTCAATTTTCGATTTACAAGAGTCTCATGTTCATGCAAATTTTTGCCATGGGCTTTTGCATACATTTGGTCCATTAATCTGGCGGTTCTAATCAATGAATTAGACTCTCTCACAGTTAAATCATGAGGAAGGGATTCGAGAGCTTTAAGCAGATTGTAAGATGGTTGAGGAACGCGCGTACGAAACTCACGAGGTGGAAAATATTCTGGCGCCCCGGAAAGGAGATGTGCCCTGGTAAACTGTGGTCTCATAGGTTTTGGCATGGAATCACTCAAATTTTCATAATAATGAAAGCGATTGTACAATATATTCCTTTTGGAAATGGGCATGCAGGTTAGAGAGGCTCAAAACTACCAAAACATAACAAACTCATCCACATTACATAAAAGTTAATGAAAACGCTGCCCCTAGGGGCTGAAAAAACCCTTTATAACACTCTATTTCAAATTTAGGGCATTGTTAATCAGTTATTAACATTCTTTATCAAAAATACCCCACATTAACGACATATACATAAGGTATTTACTCGTTTAGTGTCGTATTTTTATAAATAAGCGTTATTTAGGCTTGATACATAAAACAGAACGTATATAAAGGAGTTCAGCCGCAATAGTAGAAGAATATTTGAGTTTAGCCAATTAGACTAAGGTCTCAAGTGAATAGAAGGGGTGAACATTGATGAAATCTATCATTGAGAATGCAGTAACAACAACATCAACGGACAGAAAAGAGGAAAAAATGGAGGAGTTCGGAACTCCAAAAATAATGGTCGTGGGAGCCGGCGGAGCAGGATGCAACGCAGTAAACAGGCTTGCGAACATGAACATAGCAGGAGCGCAGCTAGTTGCGGTCAATACCGACAAGCAGCACCTTGCAATAATTAATGATGAGATAACCAAAATCCTCATAGGAAAATCAGTTACACGAGGGCTTGGAGCCGGCGGGTACCCCGAAATTGGGGCAAAGGCAGCGGAAGTTAGCAGGGCAGCGCTTGAGGAAGTCCTTGATGGCGTTGATATGCTATTCATCACAACAGGAATGGGCGGCGGAACTGGAACAGGTTCAGCGCCAATAATCGCTCAAATCGCAAAAGAGCAGGGAGCAATTGTAATCGCAATGGTTACATACCCGTTCGCGCTTGAGAAGGCAAGAATGATTAAAGCAGAGGAAGGAATTGCGGCGCTGCAGCAGTGCACCGACACCGTTGTTGTAATAGACAACAACAGGCTCGTTGAACTTGTGCCAAACCTTCCGATACAGGACGCATTCAAGGTCGCAGATGAAGTAATCGCAAGGACAGTGCGAGGAATTACAGAAACAATCACACAGCCTTCGCTAATCAATCTGGATTATGCGGATGTGCGCGCAGTGATGACAAACAAAGGCCTCTCAGTAATTGCAGTTGGAGAGAGCAAATCCGTTAACAAGGTCGAAGAAGTGTGCGAGGACACGCTCAAAAACGCCTTGCTCGATGTTGACATCGGCGGCGCTGTGGGAGTTCTTATACACATCACTGGAGGACCTGAACTCACACTCGGTGAAGCCAATGCGATAGGCACAAAGCTCACAGAGCAGATCGATGCGAAAGCGGCGGTCATATGGGGAGCAAGAGTTGACCCCACATACGACAATAAGATTGAAGTAATAGCAATCTTCACAGGAGTTCACAGCCCGTACATAAAGTCAGGGCAGCAAACGAAAGCGCGCGCAAAGGACTCGGTTGGATTAGCTTACATGTAAATTCCTAATAAAGTGCGGGGACTAATTCCCCGCCTTTTCTATTTTTTCGATTGCATTAAATAAAAGTTAAACCTACTTTTATACATGGAGAGTAACAAAGGCCCTAATCTGGTTGGAGTAATTCATTTCGGGCTGGAAGAGGCACTTGACACAATTAGAACACTTGAAAGGGCAGGATTGAAGGATGGAGATACTGTTACGGTTGAAAATACTCAATTAGATAATGATTCCGTTCTTGAAAACTTAAAAAATGGCAAAGCAAGGGATTTGCTCGAATTAGAAAATTTAGAATTAAAAAAACTTGAACACCAAATCAGAAAAACTAAGGACAGGCAAACATTTGAAAAATTGTTTAAAGAGATTGAATTGCAGAAATCTGTCATTGGGAATTTGGAATTCAATTTCCAACTTTACAGTTATTTTTCAATTAAACATATCAGGGTTGTTGGATTAGAAAGCCCCAAAATAAGAAGACTCTTAGAAAAAAAGGGACAAGAGTCTTCCAAGGACCCTAAACTAGAATATAAAACCGAGATTATAAGGATGGCTGCAAGGGAGGCAGATTGGATTAAGAAATTGAGTGGCATCAGAACTGATTTTGTTTTGGTGGGTTGTGGACACGTCAAGGGGCTGAAAAATAAATTCAAATGGAATTCAGTGACGTTTTCGTCACCCAACAGCGAAGCGTTGAGCAAAAGAATTTGGAAAGAGTATAAATGGACAGATTTGCGGTACAAAATCTATAAAGGGTGGAAGAAAACCAAACGCATAATGGGCAAAAATATTAATTTTAGAAAAAAAGCGGCAGCGCGTTGATTACAAGAAGCAGCAGTATAATCGTTAGCAGCGCGCGCTCTATTATTCTCTGCGTTTCTTCCTTTGGCTTTTTGAGGAAATTAAAATATGGCGAGAGCACGATTTTGCCAATTCTCCCGCCGTCGAACGGGTTCATCGGCAGGAAATTAATTGACGCCACAAGGAAATTCAATAGGAAGAGCCAGTAAATGAAGTCAGTGAAGGTATTCACTACCGTAAAATAGGCGCCAAATGACTCAGGGACAGCATAATTTTCATTTCTTATGCCTTCCGGTCGGAAACCGAACTGGCCCATCACATTCGGGCTAAGAGTAAGCGTAACCATTTCCGTGCCGCGCTCAAGAACGAATGTTTTTTGCGCAAGCCTGTCCTTTTGGAGCTGCGCAAACAAATCACCCATGTTCTTTATTTCAACTCCGTTCACGGATTTTATGATGTCGCCCTCCTGCATATTCCCAAAAGCGCTTGAGGGATAAGTTTCCCCGCAAAATGCCGTGTTTTCGAGTACGCCGGAAACTTTCACTCCAGAAACAAGGTTCTGCTGAAGGCCAGGATACAAGTGGTCGGTAAGAGGCCCGACTGCAACAAGAGAACCTAGAAGTATTAGGCCTGCAACGCCCATGAGGAAAATATTTGCCATAGGGCCTGCCGCAAGAAAGCGCAGGGTTTTTTCATCATCCGCTTTCTTTAGCTCTTTTTCATCCGGCTCGACAAATGCACCGATAGGAACCGGGCCAAAGAGCAGAACTCCTGTTGATTTTATCTTGAAGCCAAAGCGCCTGCCCACAATTCCGTGCATCCCTTCGTGCGAAAGAAGAATTATTAGAAGCGAAAGCCATGCGTGCAGCGGCGGAGTTATAGGAACGCCCGGAATTTGAACACCCGGAATTAGCGGAGCAACTCCTGGGCAGCCCTTGATGCCTAGCAAATATTTTGAAATAATATCTCCTGCCTGAACGAAAAGCGAGAAGAGTGTAAACCCAGCAAGCCCGGAAAATCCAAACACCGCAACAAGCAAAGGGAATGTTGGCCCTATGAGAACGCTGCTAGAAAGCCCCTTATTGAGGATAAATGAATCAAATCCTACCAAAAGAGCGGCAAGGAAGAGAAAAGAGCCCGCGAAAAGCAATGCGCGCTTTGTGCCCTTGAGCTTTCTGCCATAAACAAAATCCATTGCAATTGCGCCAAACCCCAAAAAGAGGCCGATTGTTGTGAAAGTGTCAAGGAAGCCCTTGTGCTTTGACATTTTGTCGAAAAAACCAAGCGGCTTTTGGGTTTTTATAAGAGAAATTAAAAAATAGGTGTCGCTTTTTGTGAACTTTTTTATAAGAAAAGTCACTATTGCGCAAATAGCGAGGAAAATGAGGGCAATTGCAGCGAGTGAGAGTTCCATTCAAATCAGCCAAATTGGTACATTGTTAAAAAATCAACGCTGGGTTTGGTTTAAAATAGTTGTTCTTACCAAAGTAGTATTGCTAAAGAAGGGTTTTTATGCCGGAAGCTAACGAAACGAAAAGGCCTGGAACGTACGATGTCTACGATTATGTGTTTTCAATAGAAGAGCAGCTCCGAAGCTTGCAAACAGAAAAGCAAATAACTTCCGCGCGCCTCACGCAAATACAGCTAGAGCTTGAGAGAACGAAGCGCGAAATAAATGAACTCAAAATGCCTCCGCTAATTGTTGGAACGATTCATGAAGTTCTCCCTGATGGAAGCGTCATTGTAAAGCACAGCAATGGAATGGAGTTTTTGGTAAAGCCGATGGTCGGTTTGGAGAGCGAACTCGAATCCGGAAAAAGGGTCGCAATGAACCAGCGAAGCCTTGTGATTACAAATGTTTTCCCCGAGAACAAGGACTGGCGTGTCAGCGCAATGGAAGTTATTGAAAAGCCAAAAGTTACGTTTGAGCAGATTGGCGGGCTTGAAAAGGAAATAGTTGAGCTTGAAGAGGCGGTGATATTGCCGCTCACGCAGCCCGAATCTTTTGAAAGGCTTGGAATTGATCCTCCGAATGGAGTGCTCCTGCATGGAATGCCGGGAACCGGAAAAACGCTGCTTGCAAAGGCGGTTGCGAATAAAACCAATTCAACTTTCATCTCGCTTTCGGGAGCGGAACTTGTGCGCAAATATATTGGTGAGGGCGCAAAGCTTGTCCGCGATTTGTTCAAGATGGCAAAAGAGAAAAAGCCCGCGATAATTTTCATTGACGAAATTGACGCGGTGGGTTCGCACAGGTTCGCGACAGCTAACGGGGACCGCGAAGTGCAGAGAACCCTTATGCAGCTGCTCGCGGAGATGGACGGGTTCAATGAGGTGAAGGGGGTTAAGGTAATTGCCGCAACTAACAGGCTTGATATGCTTGATAATGCGCTTCTGCGCCCGGGGCGGTTTGACCGGATTATTGAAGTGCGGCTCCCTTCAAAGGAAGCGAGAAAGAAAATATTTGAGATTCACGCCGCGAGAATGTCAATGGACAAGGCAATTGATTTAAATGAGCTTGCGGATTTGACAGAAGGCTTCACCGGTGCGGATATAAAGAACGCTTGCACGGAAGCGGGAATGATGGCGATGCGAAAGAGCAAGAAGAAGATTGATTTCAAGGATTTCAACGAGGCCATTCAGAAAACTACAAAGCAGCCGGTTGATATGGATAAGTCGAATGAACGGATGTTCGCCTGATTTTTTATAATTGGCGCTGTGCAATTTCCCTGATTTTTTTGGCGCGCCTGTGTATTTGCCTTGCGATGTTTGAGGACAGTTCCGCCCCATAATCCGCCTGTCCCTTGTGGGCCATCAGGAATTCATACGCATCACGGTATTCTGAAAGGTCAGTGCCCAGAAAATCGGCAAGTTCACGGAAATATGTTGTGTCGGAGTGCGCCTTGTGGCTTGGTATTCGGCTTAGGAATTTCTGGCATATTGCATTGTGGTAGTTGATTGCGGCATTGATGAAAAGGTGGGCTGCTGTGTGAAATTTTTCTTCACTAAGCTGTTCTTCTGCCGTTTGAAAGCGCTCACTTGCCAAATCAAGGTGCTGTTTGTAGGTGCTTAAGCCAGTCGCCCCCTTTCAGTATCTTCCCTTCATTGAATATATTAAGGATAAATTTGTCCTTTTCCCTCAGCCTGCTTTTAATCTCATTTTTATCGAGCAATGTGGGGGAGAGGCGCACGCCGATTCTTTCAGATGACTTCACAAACCCTTCCACAATCTGTTCAGTGAGGGGAGTGTTTTTGTTTTCAATGGCGACAAGCACGTCAAGGTCGGAAGCGGCAGAATATCCCCCCCTTGCCCGTGAGCCGAATACAACAACCGCCCTGATTTTGGAATCCTTCAAAACAGGCATCGATTTCAGCTCTTCCATTAAAGGTCTTTGGAAATCCATTGTTTTTTCTGAAATTCTTTTCAATTCCGGCAGCAGGTAAAACTTCGGATTGAGGGAGACAAGCTTGTTTCTGCCCTGCAATCTGGACAAAACAAGGCCGTCACGCTCCCACCCGGTTATGATTGCGGAAACCGATGCCTTGGGCAAATCCGCAAGGCGGCCCATTTCAGAAACCGAAAAAACGGAGCCGGGCCTTTCAAGCAGCCTGGCAAGAAGCCTTGATTTTGATTCCGAATCGACCAGTTTTCTTAGGATTTCCATAATATCACTGTTCAGCCAAGCCGAACATATGTTCGTTAACAGCGAACAGTTTAAAAGGCGTGCGGCGGCAGAAATTGGGAATAAGCCGATAGAAAATGTTGCGGGGTTAAACTAAACAACTTTTGTTTTTGGCATTACTTCTTGCCTTCGCCGTAAAAGATGAT
>DATDXA010000013.1:0-26144 GCA_035289485.1 archaeon
GCTCCCGCGCCCTCGCGCGCAACCCTTAGAAGCTGCCCGGCATTCACGCCGAGTATTCCGGAAGCAAGCCGCGTGGGGTTCTTTAGCCGCACACCGCAAAATTCCGTTTCAAGCATCTCAATCACTCCCGAGCATGCTCCCCCTAAAGGGCCCTCGTGAGAGGGTCGGGAGGGAGCACCCCATCTTCGCCTTGTGGCTCGATGGGCTTGGCATTTCAATGTGGAGTGTCATTGTCAATCACTCTTTATCGATGAGATTATGTCCTGCTCGCCCATCCTTGTCTCGCAGTAGCGGCACTTGGCCTCAAGAGGGCCTGTTTTAATGGAAAATTTCGTCGGGATTTTCTCCGCGTTAGTTATGCACTTTGGATTGATGCACTTCATTATGCCCTCGACGCTTTTTGGGTACTCGAGCTGGGATTTATTTTTTATTTCAGAGTTCCTTATTGTGTTTATCGTCGCTCCCTTTCCTATAAGAGCAATCTTGCTCATCTCGCTCTCAGTGAGTTCCTTGCCTTCGATAAAAATAATGTCTTTTTTGCCCATCTTCCTGCTCTCAACATTCATCCCCGCTGTCACGGCATACTCGTTGAGGCGGAGCACTTCAAGTATTTTGTATGCGGCTCCCGGCTGGAGATGGTCAATTGCGGTTCCGCTTCTTATCGGGTTAATCCTGATTTCCTTTTTCACTTCCTCACATCCTTCATCATTGAAAGCAGGGCCTCGCGCACAGGAATCCCGTTTGCCGCCTGCTCGAAATAGAGCGCTGCTCCTGTCGCGTCAATTTCGGGCGCTATTTCATTCACGCGCGGGAGCGGGTGCATTATTTTCATTCCTTTTTTTGCCTTCGCAACAATCGCGTTATCAATTATGTAAGCGTTCTTCACCTTCTGGTATTCGATTTCGTCAGGGAATCTCTCCTTTTGTATTCTTGTAACATACAAAACATCCACTTCACTTAGGTACTTTTCGATTTGTTGTGTCTCGTAAATCCTGAGCTTTGATTTGTTATCGTCAATTATGTGCTTTGGCATTTTCAGGCTATCCGGGGAAATGAGATAGGCCGTTACGCCGTTGAATTTTGCAAGCGCGTACATGAGGCTGTGCACGGTCCGCCCGTACTTGAGATCCCCTAAAAGTGCGATTTTTATCCCGTCGATTTTTCCGAACTGCTTTTTTATTGTATAAAGGTCCAGAAGTGTCTGCGTCGGGTGCTGGTTTGCCCCATCGCCAGCGTTGATGACCGGCTTTTTGGAAATCTCGGCGGCCCTTCTCGCCGCGCCTTCCAGAAAATGCCTCATCACTATGATATCTGCGTAATTTTCAACAATATGAATTGTGTCGCTTAGGGTTTCGCCCTTGCTTGTGCTGCTAACTCCCGCATCAGCAAACCCGACAACTCTTGCGCCAAGGTTCTGCGCCGCTGTCTCAAAGCTGAGCCTTGTGCGTGTGGATGGCTCGAAAAAAAGAGATGCAACAACCCTATTTCTGAGGATTTGCGCCTTTTTTTCGCGCGGCATTTTTTCCATACTTTCGGCCTGTTTTAGGACCACTTCTATATGGCCGCGAGAAAAATCGAGTATTGAAACAACGTCAGGCAGGAATTTTTCAGAATCAGTTTTTTGCCGTTTTTTTGAGTCCAAATAACCCTTCATATTATCGGTATTGAAAGAATAAAAACCCTTCTTTTCGCGTCTCCTTTCCACGCCCAATAAGCCCTTTAAATGCCTAAAATCCCGCCAAAAACCCCAAAGAAACCTTTAAATTCCACAACGGGGCATTAACCTATTGAATGGCAATAGATTACAACAAGATTCTTGGCAATACTTTCACTCTCTGGTATAAGGACCGCGAGACCCTGAAGTACCTGCTCGTATATTTCCTTGTAACTCTTGCTTTCACACTTCTGTTTCTGGGCGCGCTCGCGTTTTTCTTCGGCGGCGCAGTCACAACTTACTTAAGCCTTGCAAATAACATGCAGGGCGGCGCTCTTGTTGTAAATGAGGCCGATTCTGGCGTAATCACCTCTCTTATAGCAACCCTTGTTTCAAACATCATCCCGTTCATACTTATCATTGTCCCGCTATTTTTAATTTTCATAATAGCCGCATCATACATACAAACGCTCCTCTACTGCAGGAGCCTTCAGGTTCTCGGGTTCAAAACCGCGCCATTTGATTTAATGAAACTCCTGCGCCTTTTCGTTCTTGAGATATGGGTTTCTGTTGCATCAATGATTTCATGGTACAATAAGAAATTCTTCATGGCATTCCTTGGCCTTATAGTGCTCTTTTTTGTTGCCGCTATTGCAACAATCATTTTAGGTCCAATTGGCGCCATTTTATTCATACTCTGGCTGCTGGTTTTCCTCGTTTATTTCTTAGTGGTGATTTACAACTCTTTGCGGCTCATGTTTTCAAGCCTCATATTTCTGGAAAAGGATCAGGGCATTGCGCAAACCACAAGGGATGCATGGGCATTTAGCGAAGGCAAGGTAGTTGACATTCTCACTTCCTGGCTTGTTGTCATTATTGTTGTGGTAATTGCAAGTTTCGTGCTTTTCATACCAAGTTCCATAATACAGTTCGCGCTCGGATTTGCAAACCCGCTTCTTGGCATCGCGTTCAGCCAGCTTTATTCGATGATTATTTCGCCAATCCTCATGGCCTTCTCCGTTTACGGAATTGTGAGCATATACGCAGAGCTTTCAAAAACTGCGGCTCCCAAAGCCAAGGGCAGGGCGTAAAATCGCCGCCATCGCCTGAAAACACCCTCTATTTTTCAATTCCCATTTCCCTGTCTGCTTTTTATATTTTCCCAATCCAACCTGTTTATGCGCCACGAAGTTGTGAAAAAATACGTCGACAAGTACTCTCTTGGAGTGGTCGAAATCGAGAACTCCCTTGAATCCTACAACACATTTTTCCGCAATATGGGCTTTAAGGAAACCATCGAGCAGCTAGTTGAAAAGCGCCTTGAGGACCGTGTTTTCGTTCGCGTCCTTGACATCGGATGCGGGAACGGCGGCTTTCTTGCCGATTTGAAAAAGATTTTCACTGAAAACATCCACACAATCGGAATGGATCTGCTCGCGCCAGAAAAGCATCCGGACCAGGTGATTTTGGGGGACGCTCTTGAAGCGCAGTTCCCGATTGATGTTGATTTTGTTTTCTCGTTCCGCTCGCTGCACGAAATCGGAGAGCCTGAAAAAATGGTCGAGAAAATCCACAATTCACTCACAAAGGGTGGAAGGGCATTCCTATCATTTAGAACACTTGACCTTTACATGGACGGAAAGGGAATCGGTGAAATCGGCGCGAAAGAAACCAAGGCATTGCAGAAAATGGTGCGCACAAGAAAGCTTGCCTCATTCAAAGTTGAGGGTTTTGAAGTTTCGGTAAATGATGAGAAGGGCGCAAAGCACACTGCCGGCGTCAATATTTTTTTGGAGAAGTAGTTTGCCATGCCTTTCGAAATATTCGCAGTGATGGCGCTATCAATTTTTTTGCTAGTGCCGGATTCTCTATTTTTGTCACTACACCTTTGTCAGAAATTGAAATCGTTCGTTTACCAACGCGCACTGCGGGTTTTCCCTTTGAAATTACAATGCCCCTTCTGTGTGTATTTGCAGAAATCTTGTTCATGACGCTGCTATCTGTTGATTTCAATGCCAAATCGGCATGGCTCAGCTTCATGAGCTCTTCTGCCGTGATTCTTTCCCATCCGACATGCCCTAATTCAGTCCTTGTGAACATTGGCACAATAATTCCTTCATTAACCAGCCCAAGAATTGACTTGCCATTAATTGGCCTTTCAACTATATCCCCATCCATAAGCGGCCTTGGGTCCCTTGAAGCGTCCATCCTTGTGACCCCTGGGACGATTTTTTTCTTGGATAAAATGTCAAATACAACCATGTCCCACACTCCGCCTATTCCTATTCTGCTTCGCTGTGATGACACCGCTCTTTTAACTGCCGTCCGCATTTCCCGTAGTAAAGGTCTGCGTCTTGTGCCCCCCGGCCTTTGTGCAATTCCAACTGGCATAATAAAATTACCCTTTTGTACTATTTAAGCCTTTAATTTGCGCAAATTTCCTGCCTCATTCCCCCTTCAATTCCTTTGCAATCATTCCAGAAAGGTCAATCCCGTTGCTCTTGTGCTCAATTGTGTTGCAGCTGACAATTGTTTTCACTCCGGCCTTTTTTATTTTTTCGAAAGCGCCTGATGCGAAAACCGGGTGTACGCAGATGCAGTGCACCGCCTTTGGCTTTCGCTTGCGTATTTCCTTTGTCGCCTCTACCATGGTGTGCCCAGCGCTCACGATGTCATCTACAATTATCACTTCTTTCCCCTTCCAGTTCAGTTCGCGTGTCACGCTAACTTTCACATGATGCGAACTGAACCTCTCTTTTGTAAAAATCGCGGATTCGAAGCCGATTGAATCCGCAATCGTTTTCGCCCACTGGCTGCTCTCCATATCAGGCCCGGCAATCACCGCGGTGCGCGCGGAAAATTTCTTTTTTATAAAATTGGCAATTTCATTGTTTGCGGAAAGCTTTTTGCGCTCTATGTGAAAGAGCTCCGCCAAATCATGCACGCGGTGCAAGTGAGGGTCAATTGTAATAACCTTGTCAATGCTCTGATTCAGTAGGTGCGCAGCGATTCTGTTCGAGACGCACTCCCCCGCATGAAACCTCTTGTCCTGGCGCATGTATGCCATGTACGGGACAACCCCAATCACTTTGTGAGCGCCAAGATCGTGCGCAGTGCGCCCGGCAAAAACTAGCTGGAGCAGGGCATCATTTGGATTTGGCTGCATGGACTGCACAAGCACAACGTCCGCTCCGCGCACATCATCTAAAAACTGCATGTGGAATTCGCCGTCGGGAAAGCGCGTGGTCTTAAGCTCTCCCACTTTCGCCCCGCACTTTTTGGCTATTGCAGCGCCAAGCTTTTTTCCGCTTTCCATTGGAAATACAATCATTGCAGAATAAGGAAAAGGTAGAATAAATTAGTATCTCCAGTGGGGCATCATATTTTTTTCAGGTATTTTTCCATGTCCTTGTAGTCCCTTTTCCTTTCAAGCAGGCACGCGATTATTATGTTGGGCTCCAAAACGACGTAAATGAGCCTCGTTTCCCTGCCTTGTATGCTCAGCCTTACCCTGAACACTTTCCTGAATCGTTGCGAGTGTATTTTCTTGAAGTGAAACGGGTTTTCTTCAATCAGCTTTATTTTTTCCCAAATAATCTTCTTGGATTTATCGTCCATGCTATTTAGTTGTTCCACCATCACAGGCGAGAGTTTTACTGCAAAAGTCATTCAAATTCCTTAAAGTAGTCTTTTGCATCAATTAGCTTTCCGCTTTTGACGCTCTTTTCAATTATCCTGTCAATAAGGCGTATTTCCTCCCCTGAAAAGGATTCGTCAAAATCACTCTTCTCGAAAATTTTTTCGCGCAAAGAGTCGGCTGCGAGTTCTTGCACGTTCCTGTACCCGTAGCTATCGGCAAAAGACTCGGCCGCGGTGTAAAGCCTATTGGAAAGTTTAAGGTTAACTTGTTTGGTTCCCATAGCTATCTATAGGAACCCGCCTTTATTTAAGCTTATCTCCTTTTTTGTGAATTTCAAATTACTTTTTTGTCTTTCAAATCCTTCAAAGAATAAATAAGCTGCACAACTGGCTCAACTAAATATTTTCCCAAGTGCCAAAAACGCCCTTTAAATTGCTTCTGGAGTGTTTAGGCGGGAGAATGGTTTATATTCCTTTTATGGGGCTGTATACTTAAGAGTTAGGCGTTTATTTGCGCTTTTTAAGAAGGGGTGTTTGAATGAAGAACATAGTTACCAAAGCCATAAAGCTGGCAAAAGAGGAGGCCGCAAGGCCCAAGGGCTCAGCGCAGCCTTCTGGCAAGAGAAAAATCGGCCAGAACGACGAGGAGCTTGCAACACTGCTTGAAGCAAGCAAGGCAAAGATTAGGGTTGTTGGATGCGGCGGAGGCGGCTGCAATACAATAAACCGGATGACAGAAGTTGGAATACTCGGGGCAGAAACCGTTGCAATCAACACGGACGCCCAGGACCTTTTGAAGGTCAAGGCAGACAAAAAACTGCTTATAGGAAAAAAACTCACAAGAGGGCTTGGAGCGGGTTCGGACCCATCAGTTGGAGAGGCTTCAGCGCAGGAATCCATGGACGATTTATCAGAGCTTATCGGCGACTCCGATTTGGTTTTCATCACCTGCGGAATGGGCGGCGGAACCGGAACCGGTTCGGCCCCGATTGTTGCCGAAATAGTCAAGCAAAAGAAGGCGCTAACAATTGGCGTTGTCACTTTGCCCTTCAGCGTTGAGGGAAAGAAAAGGATAGAGAATGCAATGCACGGGCTTGCAAACCTACGCAAGAACGCAGACACTGTAATAGTGATTCCAAATGACAAAATTTTGGAAATCGCTCCCGACCTGCCGATAAATGCGGCATTCAAGGTCGCGGACGAAGTTCTCACAAACGCAGTTAAAGGAATTACTGAAATGATAACAAAGCCAGGGCTAATCAATCTTGACTTTGCAGACCTTCGCACAATACTTGAAAGAGGCGGCGCTGCAATGATAGGGCTTGGCGAGAGCACATCGCAGGGCGCGAATTCGGATTCAAGGGCGCTTGAGGCTGTTGAGAACGCGCTCACATCGCCGCTTCTCGATGTAGATATCTCGAATGCGGGAAGGGCCCTCATAAATGTCACGGGCGGCTCTGATATGACGCTGCGTGAAGCCGAGATGATTGTCGAAGCTGTCGCTGCAAAAATTAGTTCGAATGCGCACATCATATGGGGCGCCATGATTGATGACTCCGTGCCTAAAAATCAGATTCAGGCAATGGTTGTCATCGCGGGCGGAAGGTTCCCATACCTTGATGATGACGGCAAGCCAACAGGGCCAATAGATCTTGGAATACAGTTCGCGGACTGAATTCCACTTTGAGTATTATTGCAACGAAAGAGGGGGGGGTGCTAGCCGCATCCCTTTATATGTTTTTTTCTATTCATAGGTCTTGTTATGTTCGGTTTCGACTGGGGAGAATTTGTGCAGTCAAGCACGAGAATATTCAATGTCTCACGAAAGCCAAACTGGACAGAATACAAGGTAATTGCGAAAGTCACGGGCATTGGAATAATTCTAATCGGCGTAATAGGGTTTACTGTGAAGCTTTTGATGGAAGGGTTCCTGAGGCTTTAGTTACCTTTTTAAAACATTTTCAATTGAGTTTAATCAGATTTGACTCATTCTAGGCGTCAATTCTCATAATAATGCATTTTTGAGTGATTTAAGATGATTTTTACGGTAAGAACTACTGTTGGGCAGGAAAGCCTAGTTGTCGACATACTTTCAAGCAAGATTAGAAAGGAGGAACTGAACATCTACTCGATTTCAGTGATTCCTGGCCTTAAGGGCTATATCCTGATTGAAGGAGACAACGAGGTTACAATCCGCAGAGGCCTTGCAAACACATCCCATGTAAAGGGAAGGGGAATTGTGGGCGGAGAAGTGAAAGTTGAGGAGCTCTCAGGGCTACTTGAAGCAAAGCCTCTTATGAAGAGCATAAAAGAGGGCATGAAAGTTGAAATTATTGCAGGTCCTTTCAAGGGAGAGAGGGCAAAAGTTATGAGAGTAAATGACACCAAAGAAGAGGTTACAGTTGAGCTGCAGGAAGCGGCAGTCAAGATTCCAGTTACCCTGTCTGCAGAGCAGATAAGGATTGTAAACGAATAGGTGGTTTGAAAATGGCAGAAATCAGCGCACTTGTGGAAGGCGGAAAGGCAACAGCCGGAGCGCCGCTTGGGCCGGCACTTGGGCCACTTGGAGTGAACATAGGCAAAATAGTTGCCGAAATAAACGAGAAGACTAAGGCATACGCCGGGATGAAGGTTCCTGTTACAATTGAAGTTGACAAATCCAAAAACATCAATATTACCGTGGGTTCGCCCCCAATGAGCGCTCTTATTGTAAAGGAAATAAAGGCCGCAAAGGGCGGCGCAAACCAGAAAACCGACACAGTGGGAAATCTCACAATGGAGCAGGTAAAAAAGCTCGCGGAAATGAAGCTTGAATCTCTTGCATCAACTAACCTCTACTCCGCAGCGCGCGAAGTTGTGGGCACATGCAATTCAATGGCAGTTACAGTTGAAGGCAAGCGCGGAAAGGAGATGCAAAAAGAAATAGAGGAAGGCAAATGGGATTCTTTTTTCGGCACGGAGAAGAAGGCAAAGAAATAAATCACGCTTTTTTCTAATCTTTTCTAGGGTAATCAAATCTGTCTTTTTCAGTAAACTCGCTTAATTTTCCTTTATAGACTCCAAAATAGCTTTTCTTGCGCTTCTTTTTCTCCATTCAAACTTGCCTTCATCCTATGTAAACTGTATTTTCACCTTTCATGTGGAAATCCTTGGTTACTAATTTGGCATTGCTTCTGCGTGAAACGGAAATTACTATTGCGTCAGCAAGGCTCGCATTTTTGAATTTTTTCCGAAGCTCGGCATGTATCCTTACCGCTTCAAAATATGTTTCACTGTCTTCATCAACCGGCGCTGAAAATGATTCAATTATTTCCCTTGCCTGTTCAGGGTTGCCGCCACTTCTTATCGTTTTGCTGCAAATTTCTGCCATTACAATTCTTGGCGTGATTATTATGTTTCCCTCGCCTTCAAGTATCTGTGCGGCTTTTTTGCCTCCGGGAAGATTCTCGAGGTATTCAATCCATGCGCTGGAATCTATCACAAATCTAGAGCCTGCTCTCAAGCCTATCTTCCTCCGTAAATTCCCCAATCTGGCCTTTCATTGCGCCCAAATAGCTTTTTTTCGGCTTCTTCAAATCCAGCTGTATCTCCTCATCTTCCCGAATATTTAGCTGCTTTACAGCATCGCTTGGTATTCTTGCCATAAGCGAACCCCCGATTTTTTTCACCTTCACAACAACTATCATTAAACCACCTGTTATACAAATTAAACACGATGTTATATTTAATGGTTGTGCGGGGCTAAATTAATATTTGTTATGTCGAAGTTCATTAGATAGTTTAATATATCTTAGATGGCATATTAAAATTGATAAAATGGGCGAGTTTCAAAAAGGTTTATCCTTACTAAAAAATGTATATGCTTTTTTTGCTTTTTTTCTAATTCTTGTACTACTTGCGCAGTCATTAGGGCTTTATCAACCATCTGCTTATGTGGAAACTTTTTATATTAACGCCATCTTTTTTGCAATTTTGCCGATGCTTGTTGCGTGTGCAATAGGCTACAAGACACGGTTTTCCATTCTCGTTATAACCGCTATTGCAGAGGTTCTTGTATTAGTAACGCTGTTATGGAATTTTTTTGGCAATAATTCATTCTTGGCATTCTCTAGTCTATTGAATATATTACTGACCATATTTTTGTTGTCCGGCACCTTGCTTTGCCTGTGGTATTTTAAGCAACTTAAAAAATTCACGGATACCAACATAGCTAATACTAAAAAAATGGATGAAGTGGAAACTAAATTAAAAATAGGGGTAATTGTAGTTCTTCTTCCGGTGGTTATTTTTATTTTAGCCACCATAATTGGAATACCCGTAAGCCAGGAGATAAACTCTTTAGTTTCTGGCATCCTTAGCGTTATCGGCGTATTGCCATAAGTCTTGCATTTGCCCTTGTCCAAGCACCTTTTAAAAACCTTCTCAAGTGAGAATAGTTAGATTAAAGCCCTAATTTTAGGGCCGCGGCTTTCAGGAATTTTTCCTTAAAGCACCACCAACTAGTTGGTAGGTCATCAAAATGGACAGAACTGATATACAGCAGGCGCTAAAGTACGCCCGGGAACTTAGCAAGAAACGCAAGTTCGAGCAATCCGTTGAGTTCACAATGAACTTCAAGGGAATCGACTTCAAAAAGGCAGAGAACAGAATCGAAGTCGATGTAAAGCTCCCGCACGCCACAGGAAAAAAGGCGGATATTAGAACACTTGTTTTTGTAACTGACTCAAACTTTGCCGAGGAAATAAAGAACAAGGTAAATAGGGTCATAATGGAAAATGAAATCGCGGGCCTCAAAAAGAAGGACGCGGACATTCTCATGAGAGATTATGATGTTTTCCTTGCCCAGGGGCCTTCAATTCTTGCTGTTGCAAAGCAGCTAGGGCAGCAGCTCGCGCCAAAGGGCAGAATGCCAAGGCCGATTACTCCTTCTGTTTCAGCACTTGAACAGTCCCTTAAAAGCGTTAGCACTTACACAAAGGTTTCAAACAAGAAAGGAAAGTTCATGCCGGTAATTCATTTCCTTGCAGGAAAGGAAACTGCCAAGGATGATGCGATTGTTGAAAACATAATGGAAGTTTACAGCTCGGTTCTGAATGTTCTCCCGACAAGGGAAGGAAATGTCAAGTCGCTTTATGTGAAGCTTACAATGGGGCGCCCAATAAAGGTCGGTGAGAAGCTTGATGCTTCACACTCACAGTGGCACGCACAAAAGCCTGACGCGAAGGTGAAACAATGACTTCGCACACACGAAAGTGGAAAGAATCGCAGCTCTCAGAGCTTAAAGAACTTGTTTCAAAGTACAATGTGATTGCGGTAGCGGACATTAGGCTCTTTCCTGCTTCGCTTTTCATGCAGATAAGAAAGAAGCTGCACGGAAAAGCCGTGATTAAGGTTTCAAAAACCAAGGTCCTTAGAATGGCCCTCAAAGGCCACAACCACGCAGCGCAGCTCACTGATTTTGCGCAGGACAATTGCGCAGTGATATTTACAAACATGAACCCGTTCGAACTCTTCGGGTTTCTCAAAAAGAACAAGGGAAAAGTCGCGGCAAAAGTGGGCGCAATTGCAGATGATGATATAATTATCCCTGCAGGAGATACAGGCCTCCCGCCAGGCCCGGCCCTAAGCGATTTGAAAGGCGCAGGCCTAAAGGTTGCAGTGCAGGGCGCAACTATTGCCATAATGGAAGATAAGGTCGTCACAAAGAAGGGCGAAGCGGTTTCCGCCCCGGTTGCAGGCACTCTTTCAAAACTGAATGTGATGCCATTCAAGGTCGGAATGAAACTTATCGCCGCAATTGAAGGCAGCCAGCTTTTCAGGGCGGAAATACTTGATATTGACACCGAGAAAATATTCGCCAATTTCATGGCGGCGCACAGGGGCGCATTCAACGTTGCTGTGCACGCGGGTGTCACAAACAAAGCGACAATCGAGCACCTTGTCTCAAAGGCTTTCAGCAACTCAAAAGCTGTTGCGCTTGAAGGAAATGTGCTCAATTCCGTGACCGCTGGCGATATACTCGCAAAAGCGGAGAGGGCGGCTAAGGAAATAAAGTCAAAGATAAAGGAGGACGCTTAGTTTTTTTCTACTTAAGCGAGGTGAAACACATGGAGTATGTATACGCAGCAATGCTCTTGCATTCGGCAAAGAAGGAAATAAACGAGGCCCACGTCAAGAAGGTTCTCGAAGCCACCGGCATAACAGTCGATGATTCAAGAATCAAGGCACTCGTTGCTTCACTCAAGGACATAAACATTGACGAAGCAATCCAGAAGGCGGCAGTTGCGGCACCAGTTGCAGTCGCAGCGGCACCGGCAGCAGCAGAAGCCAAGAAGGAAACAAAGGAAGTTGACAACAAGAAGAGCGAGGAAGAAGCGGCAGCAGGACTTGGAAGCCTGTTCGGCTAAATTCCAAATGCTTTCAGGTGCGAACTCCCCGTTTCGGCGGGGAATAGCGCTTCTTTTTCTTTTTTTATTTTTTCCAAGAATTAGATTTTAATTTTTAAAAATTAGCTGCTTTTTCGAGTTTTTGATTTCTTTTCATTCCTCAGCGCCGCTTTTGCGATGTCCCGGATTCCAGCGCCGCCCCTTTTCTTTTTGCCGCGAGTTGCAGCCCGGGGTTTCTGCACCGGCTTTTTCGTTTTTTGCGCCTTTGACTCTTGTTTTGCAATCACAGCAGGGAGCATCGCCTTTGCGCTTTTACCTTCAAACGCTTCCACATCAATTTTTGAAATCTCCTCAATCTCTGAATGAAGCGCATCCTTCATTTCCTGAACATTCGCAAGGTACTCTTTCGATTTTTTCGCGAATTCATTGTCAGTTATTGCCCCTTCCTTAAGATGCCTTTTGAGATCGCGCATCTTCTCCTTGTATGTGGAAATCTCAGATGAGAAATTGTCCATCGCAAGGATATGCATCGCCTTTTTCTCCCTTTCAAGCTCCAAAAATGAGAGTTCCTGCGTGTACTTCTCCATAAGATTTGCATGGGCGCTGCCATCTATGCGGCCTTTCTTGAACTGCTCCTCTGTTTGCCTCAATTTGTTCTTTGCCGCGGCAATTTCTTTTAGTATGGATAATTTTCTGTGCCTGTTTGAGTGCACAATTCCAAGAAGCATTATTGCAAGCACAAGTATCAGCGCAATTAGAAGCAGCAAAATTGCGATTGAAGTGAAATTATTAGGCCCCTGTACTACAATGCTTGTTGCGCCCTTTCCGTTATCGTTATTTCCATTCTGCTTCGGAACCTGCGCAAGGCCCGCATAAACCGAATTCACTTCCTCTGCGGCGTTGAATAGATTTTCCGAGAAAAGCGCAAGGCTATAGCCGCTCTTTAGGTTATCTGCAGCTCCCACAGAACTGTTCTGGTCAGAATAGTAATCCGCGGCCTCTAGGTAATATTTTGCGTGGTCTAAATAGAGCTCTGCCCAGCCCGTGTGCACTTTCGAATCCGCCATGAGCTTTTCGACTTGGGTGATTTTGTCACGGAGCATATTCCTTAGCTGCTCTTCTGTTTTGCCCTCTATTTCTTTTTCAGAATCAAGCATTGCCCGGGCAGATGCCGCATCAAAATAAGACGCCTCAAACCATCCTGCAATCTTTTCGGATTTGGCGGCATCAATTCTGCGCCTTATGTCCTCAACAAGTCCGCGGTCCGTGATTGCGTTTATGTCCTTTTCCGCGCTTGCAATCATTGCATCCATTGCATTTGCAAAATCATTCGGCCTTTTCACATAAACTTCCTGCTGCCTTGAAATTTCATAGAAGTCCTTTGATATTCCAAGCCATTCAGCTGCAAATGCATAGTCCTGCATGCGCTCAAATGCCACCTGCATTTTTTCATCCTCTGTGCCGTCTACTACTATTGTGCGCTGGGTAGAGAGCCTCTCTACTGCGAGTTTTGCATAGGTGTAGCGCTGCTGTGCTGATGCGAGCCATTCAATCCCCTTTTTTGTTGGGTTTTCATCAAGGTCATTTCTGAAATTATCAAGCTCTTTTTTCAGCTCGAAAACCTTCAAATCAAGTGCCGTTGAATCCTCCTCAATCAGATTTGGATTTGTGGAAACTTCCTTTACAACAGTTGCATCAACCCTTGCAAGGAATGCGAAATTTGCGGCGGAGTAGAGGTAGTTTTGCTCATTTAGGATTTCCGCCTTGTCAATTGTCCCTTCGGCGCTGTTTAGCACTTCAAGCAGCGAGTGCGTAATCGCTGGGTCTTCTAGTAGAGTTGAGGAAAGAGCGTTTCTTGCTTCCCCAGTTGCCTGCTTTGTCTCATTTATATAATTTGTAATCACTGCCTTGAATGTGCTAAGTTCAGGTTCAATCTGGATTTTTTGCGGCACAAAATCCGGGACTCCGTCAGGTCCTTGTGATGCAGCGGCATTGATGTCTTCAATCCTTGAATTCGCAAGCTTTAATGCCTCATCAATTGTTCCCGCCTCGGCGACCTTGAGTCCCCACGTCTTCGGAGCGTAATCAATAAGGTTCACGCTTTTGACGCCTTCAGGAAGCTTAACGGTTTGCACAGCCTCCCCTTTCGGAATCAAAAAAAGTTTTGTTCCGGTTTTGCTCGCTTCGCGTGCCTTTTCAAACACTCCGCCAACTGGCCCGACGCTTCCATCCTCTCTGATTGTTCCAGTTATGCTCACATAATCAGGAACTGGTCTCTCAAGCAGCATTGAAACTGTAAGAAGCGTCATTGCCGCTCCCGCGCTAGGCCCATCAACTACGGATGCGGAGGAGTCAATTGTGTATTTGTAATCATGCAGCCCTGTGTTCGGATAAAATTTCTTTGCAACCTTTACTGCGTTCCTCTCAGCGTTCTGTGTCGAGGTGCCAACAAGTGGCGTTACTGCGCTCCAAATTGTTCCATTTCCCGGTTCGATTTCCAGGTGCAAAGTTGCAACAAGCCCTTCTCCATCAGTTGTCACTGCATAAATTTTCATTGCTCCGTTCTCGGTTACTGCAAAGGCGAATGCTGAAAACAGCAAAATCAGGGTAAAAATTAATGGAAAAAGGAGTTTTTTAGAGGTCATTTCAAATCACAAAGTGGTTTTTGCCTATACACTAATACTACTATTTGGCGCTTTAAATATGTTTTAGTGCGTTAATCGGCTGGCTGCTCTTGTGCCTCTTGCGGCTCTTCCTGCCCCTGCGCAGCAGGCGCCTCATATGGCCCTTTTTTGAGCCGCAGGCCAATTACCGAACTCTTCTGCTTATTGAGCGCAACCCCGATTATCTGGTCGGCCTGATTGATCACCGCATCATTGTGGCTAATTGCAATGAATTGGCTTGCCATGCTCTGCTCTTTTACCATGTTCCCAACCTTCACGGAGTTATCCTTGTCAAGCGCGGCATCAACTTCGTCGAAAATGTAAAATGGCGCGGGCTCGAATGACTGTATTGCAAAGAGGAATGCAAGCGCTGTGAGGCTCTTTTCCCCGCCGCTCATCGCGTCAATGCTTTTGAGAGTGTCCTCTTTGTACTTTGCCTGTATCAGCAATCCGCCCTCAAGCGGGTTTAGCTTGTCGCTCAAATCCAGAAGCCCAACTCCCCCGAAGAACTTGAAATAGAGCTCGGAAAATTTCTTCGCCACGTGGTTAAAGCATTCCATGAACACGTTGAATTTCTTCACCTCGATTTTCTGTATCATTTCAACAACCGCAAGCCTTTCCTCATCAAGCTTGTTTGCCTTCTGCCTCACATCATCCACTTCTTTTTTGAAAGCGTCAAAATTCTCAAGCGATTTCATATTGATTGCGCCGAGCTTTTCAATTTCCTTTTCGATTTCAGGCAGGCGCTTTTTGAGTTCATTGAGGTTCGCCTCCTTGAAAGGCTCTATTGCGGAGTAATCCCTGAATTCTTCCTGCAAATCCTGCAAGCGCACCTCGTTTTTCGACATTTCAATGTTGAGTTCGTTCATTTCCTTCTCGCGCGACTCGATTTTGCGCGTGAGTTCCTCCCTTTTCTGCGAAATAGTGTCGATTTTTGCAGTGAGCCTGTTCTTCTCCTCTTCAAGCAGCCTGTTTGCGCGGTTCGCCTTCTCAAGCTCCGTTTCCATTTCAGCGAGCTTCTTTTGCGTGTGCTCTTTTTCCGTTTCCATTTCAGAAATTTCCTTTTGAAGCGGAGATATTTCCTTCTCCGCTGCGCTCGTTTCGGAAGCTATGGCGCCTATGCGCGCGCTCAGGACTTTCTCTATTTCCATAGAAAGCCTTGTTGCTGTATTTTCCTTCTCGTTTTTCTCGCTATTTAGATGGTGCAGCCTTGAGAGCAGGGTATTCATTTCCGAGCCGCTTTCGCTGCCCTTTTGCTCCTTTAATTTCTCATGCGCAAGCGCCTTTTCCTTTTCAAGGCCTGCAATTGTTTTCTCAAGCTGCTTTCCTTCCCCTGCGCCCAAATTTTTCTCGGCGGATATTTTTTCAGAATATTTTGCGATTTGCCCATCAAGCCGCGTGAGCTCTTCTTTAATCCCGTGAAATTCCCCAAGCGCCGCCGTGAGCTGCGAGAGTTCCCTGTCCTCTCGCGTGAGCTTTTCTTTTTCTTCTCCAATTCTTGCAATATCCTCCTGTATCTGCTTCATTCTCGCCTTTGCCGAGTTTATTTCAAAAACCCTCTTCCCCCTGATTTTTTCCTTTCTTTCCGCTTCAATGGGCTTTTCGCACACGGGGCACTCGGATTTTGTTTTGGAAATCGTTTCAAGTGATTCCTCAATTCCGTGCACCCTTCCTCCAAGCTCGTGGAGTTCTGAGTGCATTTTCTGGAATTCCTCGTTTTTGGCCGCAAGTTTTGAAATCACTCCTTTTTTTTCAAGCACGGAGATTTTCTTCTCAAGCTCTTCTTTCTCAAGGAGCCTTGCGTGGGCTTTTTTTCTCGCCCCATCAAGTTCATTTACTGCCTGCTGCGCAATCCGCGCTTCCCTTTCAGCGCCGTGCCTTTCAAGTTCAATATTGTGGAGCTTATCCTTTAGCGAAGAAATGTCATTTACTATTTCCGAAAGCCTGAGCTCTGCGCCCCTTATCTGCGCCGCATTCTTGTCAAAGCCAGGGCTTTTGGAATCAATTGATTTTCTCACGCTCAGAAGCTGCTCATCTGCCTTTTCAAGCTCTTTTTTTGCAAGCGAGAGCTGCTCTTCCTTTTCCGAAATTGACTTCTTGGTCTCTTTGAGTTCCTCTTTGAGGTCCGCTACCCTTTGCTTTCTTGCATGCAGCGCCTCTGATTTTGAGTTAATCCTTTCCGCAACAAGGTTTATGTGCCCGCGCTTTTGCTCAACTTCCTTTCCAAGCGAGGAATAGGTTTTTTCGCTGGCATCTATCAGCTGCTTTGTTGCCTCATCGACCTTGCGCTCAAGCTCGCGCTCCTCATCCTGGAGCTTGTCCCTATCAGATCTTTTATCGCCGATTTCTTTTTGCATCCTCTCAAGCTTCTGCTTTCCTTCCTCAGAATCGCGAGTAATAATCTTGATTTCCTCGGCAAGAATTGTGGCCTTTGAGCGCTTTGTCTCTTCCTGCAGCGAGTTGTAGCGCAGCGCATTTTCACGGTCCTTTTCAAGCTGCTGCAAATACGCTTCGCGCTCATTAAGTATGAGGTGCGCATCCTTTACTTTCTGCTCAACCTTCTCAAGTTTTTTCATTGCCTCGTCCTTTTTCTCCTCAAATTCCTGCAATCCGGCGGCCTCTTCAATAATTTGCCTGCGCTGCTTTGCATTCATTTCAATTACGCGCGTGATGTCACCCTGCACAACTATGTTGTGGCCGTTTGGGTTGATTCCAAGCTCTAGCAGCAGCGATTGGATTTCATTGAGCGTTTTTCTTTTCCCATCAAGCTTGTATACCGATTTTCCGCTCCGGTCAACCATTCTTGTGATGTTGATTTCCTTTCCCGCCTTGTCTTTTATCACAAGCTCCACTTTCGCATACCCTTCAGTGGCATCATGGTTTACAAGCTCTGTGAGCTTGGAAGCCCTCAAAAGCCGCAGTGAAGTTATTCCCATCGCAAAAAGCAGCGCATCAAGGATGTTGCTCTTCCCGCTGGCATTCGCCCCCGCGATTGCGGTGAACCCGGGGGCGAAGGGAATGTCCGCCTTGCGAAACGACTTGAAGTTCTTTAGCTTTATGCTTACAATAGTTGTCAATCAAACCGCCCGTCTGCTCCAGAAATTTTGTCCCCTGATTTTCCGCTCCAAAATATTTTTCAGGTAAGGATTGCCTCTCTTAGGCCGCATCCGTGAAATATTTAATCAAAACAATGTTGTAGTACGCGGTTGAAAACGCGGAGCCCAGAACAAGCGCAATGATTGCTATTTCATCAACCGCTGTTGCATCAGATGCAAGCGAGAAAACTAGATTGATTGCCCCGCTAACAATTCCCACCGCCACAAAAAGCGCGATTACGCTCAGGAGCCGTTTTCCAGTCCACTTCCAGCTCTCTGCAAGCGCGGACTTGATGTTCTTTCTTTCAATTGCCATGAAAAGCGGCGTGAACGCGAACTTGAAGAATGAATAAATTCCGAAAACAAGCCATGCAAGGAAGAGGATGAATGCAATTATGCCGATGTCCCCTAATGAAACCGTGCCGATGAAGAGCAGGAACGCAACGGTTGTGTATAGAAAAAATCCGATGAATGTTGAAATCGTAAGGCCAAAAATTTCCGGCGCGCGCTTTGCCTGTGCAAGGACTTGGCTTAACACTCCGCGCCCTTTTTTCCCAACCAGATCTGCGTATGTGTACAAAAGCCAGAGTGAAATGAAAAATGTCACGAATGCTGCCGCTGCCATTACAATCACATCCTGCCAGTATGCCGTGAAGAGGTAATATGGGAGCTCTGCGATGCTCACATCTGGCACTTCTCCTAGGAGGAAAACTCCAAAGAAGAAATTGAAATAATTGTCAATCGTGAAGAGCAGTACCAGGACGTTTAGTGCCATCGCAATAAGCGCAGGAACGAAAAGAAGCGGCCTTTTTGCGAGTTCAATAAAGCCTGCGGCGAGTGCGCCAATCATGGTAATGAAGACGCGATTTGTCTATTTAAGGGTTTGTGGGTCATACCGGTGCAAATTTAAAAGCCGGAAACCTAATCTATTTCAGGTATTTTTTATGCCATCTTTGCCGTTTAACAACAGGCCGCCAATGAAAGAACTCCACAGTGTTCCTGAATATGGCAGCATAGATTTCAAAGTTGCTGCTGAACGAGACGAAATTTCCAAATTCTTAGGGCGTTTTGCTGCCAAAGAATTGAAGGTTCTTGCAAGGGTATATGGCGAAAAACGATTTAATTATGTGCTTGCATGGGCATGGCAAAAGCCTGAACGCAGAGCCGATGCGGCTACCTTTATTTCACATGTAAAGCGGGAATTAACGCGCCTTAAGCCTGCAAAAAAGCGGGGCTTTAAACCAAGCGCTGTGCGCATTAGCAGGCTCGGTATCGCCAATAGGTCTAGGAAAGGATAACACTTTCCGGCAATCCTTTTTAAACCTTCTCAAAGCCTATTTTATTAGCAGAAAAAGTCTACACTCTTTTTGCGGTTTTTTTATGCATATCCCAAAGGAACAGAGCATGTATTGCCCAAAGTGCAAGACGCACACCGAGCATAAGCTAAAGCAGTTTAAAGCCGGCCAAGCAAGGGCTCTTTCAATAGGAACAAGGGGAAACGTCCGAAAGCACAAGATGGGGTATGGCGGAAAGGCAAAATTCACGGCAACGGTAAAGAAGCAAACCAAAAAGCCGACCTTTATTGCAGAATGTGTTGTTTGCAAAATGAAAGTTTACAAGGTCATTCCAAAGAGGATGAAGAAAGCGGAAATTATGGCCGCGGCGTAATTCTAAATAATCTACTTCCTGAATTACTCCAGTTTCAAATTCGGTGCTCAGCAAAGCCCGTGAAAGGTTTTTTATAGTAATTGATGCATAGATAGTGCATATTGGGAGGTATTTGGATGAGAACTACTTTGGAGTTTGAAGGCATTCCCGAAGTGATTTTGGACAAGGCGGTTGAACTAGGCCTTGCAAGGTCAAAAACAGAAGCCATAAGGATGGGCATTTTCGCCCTCAACAAGGAATACAACCTTGTAAAAGATCTTGAGTTGGAGCTGGTGGGGAGGAAAATAGCCAAGGAAAAGGCTGAAATGGAAAGGAAAGGGCAAAAATATTTGAGCGAAGATGAAGTGAAGAAAAAATATGGCTTCAAGTGAATTGAATGTACGCGCTCGAATACAAACCGGAGTGGGATCGGCACTTCTCAAAAATGGACCACTTGGTTAAGCTGCAAATCTGGAAAAAAATACAAAAGCAGAAAGAGGAGACGCAAACCCGGCATATGGGCTTCGGGCTTGAATATTATGTTGTTGAATCAGGGCAGTATCGCATTGCCCTGGCCATAGATGAAAAAGCAAAAACGAAGGCGATTTGGTTTGTGGGCGACCACAAGCAATATGAAAAATGGTACAAAGAGGAGGCGTGAACCTAACTCTCATTATTGTCCAGCCTCCACATTAACATTCCTTTAAATTCCTTTTACCTGTTAATTAATTGATGACAACAAAAAATGCAATTTTGCTAATTGTTAAGCAAAACCCTGGGATTGATTACAATTCCCTGCTCACAAAATTCGCTTCTTCTTATTCAAATGCAAATTCCGCGCGTGCCGCTCTCTCGCGCTCCCTAAAAGATCTCACCACCTTTAGCCTTCTTGTAAAAAAGGAGAACAAATATTTTCTAATGGAAAAGGGCGAAGGGGAGATTTATTCGGAAATTAAAAACAAGCTCGTGCTCGCGCTCAATTCCCTTATGAACACCAAGCGCCCTGTTGATGAAATTGATTCGGTTGTTGAGAAGCTCCAGATTTTAATAGAGCGCTCAAGGCAGGACCGCGACCTTTTGAAAACCTCGAAAAGCTCCCTCGATTTTTCCATTTCAGAGCTCCAAACAGTTGCGGGCGACCTTGAGAAGAAAACAAAGCACCTTGAATATATTTCCAAGGTTTTTTCAGAGCAAATAAATTCGCTTAAAGATATGGGCTTTAATGATTCTTTCAGCCGTGAATTCAGCCGCGATTCGCTTTCAAAGCTTGCCTCAATTTTTTCATCCCAGCCCGAAAACGAATTCATGTTCGAATCGCAAAACGTGGTGTTCCTAGAATCCCTTGCAGAGCACGCCAGTTCAAAGCCCAAGAACAATTCGCTTCTTGTGCAAAAGGATTCCCTCAAGGCTGTGCTTGAATTTGTCGAATCCGGAAAGCCAGAATTCTCTATTCAGCCGCTTAACATCTTCTCCTCTGTTTTGAAGGCGGAGCTGCTGCGTGAAAAAATAACGCTATCGGGGCCATACAGCGAGGTTTCGAAATGGAAAGAATGAATCTGGAATCGGGGTATTTCCATGATTAAATCAATTGTTTTCGATTTCAACGGCGTTTTTGCAAAAGCCATTGAGCTGCGCCTAGTGGATCGCATATGTGCCATTAAAGGCTTTGGCAAATGGATTGCGCTCTCAAATTATTACCTCAACATCGCGCAGTTCGAGCTTGGCTTTTTTTCCCCGCAGGATTTCTGGAAAAAGATTTTTCCGTCTATTTCACGGGAGGAATACCTTGCCTATGTTGAAGGCGAGTATGAGAGGCGCTTTCCCCGCAACGAGGAGCTTTACACAATTTGTGCAGGGCTTTCAAAAAAATATGCGCTCTACTGCATTTCAAATTCCAATTTTCTGCAGGGAAAAGCCATGCGAAAACAAAAGCTTTATTCGCCTTTTCGGGAAGTTTTCCTCTCGCATGAAACGGGGAAGATAAAGCCATTTCCTGATGCATACCTGAATTTTCTTGAAAAAACCGGCCTGAAGGCGAACGAATGCATCTACGTTGACGATTCTTTGCGCAATGTGCTTCCTGCAATGGCGCTTGGCTTTGCGGGGATTAAATTTGAAAACAACGAGCAGCTCAAGGCCAAGTTCAAAGAGCTTGGAATTTCATTCTGATTATTTCAATATTTTTTTCGGCAAGCGCTGCTAACTTATTTCCTGTTTGTGCGCAGCATGAAAATCACCGATAACGCAATCAAAACAACAAAGATTGGGTGCACTTCGGGCACCTCAGTTGATTTTTTTTTCACAATGAAATATGTGGTGGCACGGTTGTCAAATGTGTAATTTATATCCGACGAAACAGTATACCATCCGCATGGGTTGGAAACGCTTGTCACAATTGCATTAACTGCGTAAGTTCCTGGTTGGAGTTCACTAACATTTATTGTTTTAGTGCCAGTTCCCCACGGGTCTGGGTTTGGCGGTTGATTCAACGGGACTGCTGAAGCCAGCGGAATAGGGGTTGGCGTAGTTTCAGAACCGAGTCTTATTCTTGACAAATCAACAGTTTCGCTTGACATGCACACATTGTTCATGGCTCGCCCTGTTACTGTAACGGTAACTTGGCTATCAACGCCTATGGTGTATTCGTCCTTGTCGGTTATTACTGAAACACTAAATAGGTTACAATCAGTACAATTCTGGGATGCAAAAGCAGCCGGTATTATCAACACAAAAATTAGCAACGCCGCGAGTAATAATCCATTCAAGTTCATGCTCTACAATACTCTTTTTACCTTAATAAAGATTCGTGGGCGTAAAAGTAAAAGGCATTATATGCCCTCAAAAGAGGGCATGACATCCGCCCACTTCCGACCGATAGGTCCCCGCAGGGGAGGGGCTTCTCGGACGCGGAGGACGTAAGATACTACAATGAGTTCAAATCTGCGTTTTTATAGAAATGATAGAGCAAAGCTCATTTAAACGCCGCCCGTTAGCACTATTTGCTGCTCCAGTTTTTACAACATCCCAATTGCAAACAGAGGTATTTTGTTTTCGCTTGTATCGAGCGTGTCGGTGACTATTATGTCGGCGCCTTGCTTGTTGCCTTTATTTTTTCCGCCTATTTCAAATGTCATGCCTTCATATTTGAAGTCAGGTGTTGGGCTGCCGCTTGTGCGGAAGTAGCAGCAGTCAATGTGGTTTACAAAGAATTCTTCCCTTAATGCGCCTATGTCGGGCTGTTTTCCAAGTGAAGTGCAAAGGGCGTGCCTGTAGGGGAATGGCAGGTAGTATTTTGCTTCCTTTCTGTGCTTTTTGGATGCGGCTCCGCACGAATATACTTTCTTTATGGCTTCTGTTTTTTCAACATTGTAGAGGAACCTCATCACCCATACCTTGTTTTTTCCTACGGTTTCCCCTATTTTGGAATAGCTCAGTTCCAAGGGCTTTGAGGTTGCTATGATTTGGAGCAGCTTGAAAAAGTTCTCCTCGGTATCTTTGCCAATGCCTTTTGCGGTCGGCAAATCTTTGGCCGAAATTGTTTCTATTGTGGATGTGACCGTCTTGTAAAAATAGGTTTTTGCGCCATATAGCACCCCGCCGGTTGAATAGTATTCTTCCATGTGTTTGTTTATGTGGCCATATTCCTTTGCTATTTGTGCCTTGTTCTTGAGCAACTCCTTTAGGGTGAGCTTTGGAACCTCTATCCCCTTTTTGATTGTGAGCCATTCCCTAAAGCCTGCGGGCCTTAGATGCTCAATCACTACCCTTCTTGAGAGGTCTGCCTTGAGGGTTTTGAGCTGTATTGCTGAGGAGCCTGAGAATGCTATGCTTGAAAGTTTTTCGTCAAAAATCGTTTTCAAGTCCCCGTCCCATTTTGCCTTTGCGTGTATTTCGTCAACAAAAAGTTTCTTATGTCCGGCTTCGGAGAGTGCTTTTACAATGTCATACAGGTCTACGCCGCGCAGTTCCCTGTCATCTGCCGAAAAGTAAACCCCTCTGGTCTCCTTGGCGAGTTGCAGGAGGAGCACTGTTTTGCCTATCCCGCGCAGGCCGGTTATTCCAAGGAAGTACTCGTTTTCCTTCACTACCTTGAGCAAGTTCTCATATGCGAACCTTTTCTTCTCGATTTTATCAATCCTTTGCATGCCTTCTGAATTTGCTTCAAGGACACGGCTCACAATCTTCTCTTTTTCCATGCATTAATGGTGCAAGCAACAGTTTAAAAATCGTTACATTTTTGTAACGAAAATGGCTTAGTTCGTTACACTTTTGTAACGCTTGTATCTATTAAATGGATAATATATAAAACTGGCGAATATATGCCTTTTATTGTCAAAATCATTATCATTATGGGCTGGAGAAGTTATGGCTCATCTTCAGCCAAATCGTCTCGTCAAAGTTGTCTTGAAGCCTCCAAGCCTCAACTTTGCCGCAGTAACTCCGGCACAGCCGGCGTGTGGCCCTCCAAATCCCTTCTGCATTGCCTTGAGAGACGAATAACTGCTGCTGTAATTGCGTGCACCCTGAGAAACATCTTCCGGAGTCAGTTTTCGGATTGCCCTTCTTCTGAGGTTTCGTCCTTCTTGCCATTTCATTTCTCCAAGTTCTCTTTGATTTCCTTCAAAAAACTTCATCCCTCCGACAATCACGTGTTTATCTTTTATGCCGAGACGATTTAGAAGTTTGAAGAAGTTGCTCCATCTCATGAGGGGTGTTGGGTCATGCACCGAAAATGCGGGCAGCCAGTAGGCCCGGTCCAGAAGGTGCGTGTTCTTTTCTACTGCACTTGCAAGGCTGGCGAGGTTCTCTTTGCCTTCAAGGAAAAAGAAAACATAGTTTTCATTGGCCTTGTGTGCCAAAAATTTTTCCAGATTAGAATTGCCACCCGAAAAAAACGGGTGAACAAGCACCATGAGCTTCTTTGGAGCGAGTGACTCTTTAAGTTTTGCAAATTCCGCATCGCCAAGCAAATCCAGTCTAGGGAGCATATTAGCTAATCAGCTTCCGAAAATAAAAGCGTTTGCTGGCAGATTAATGTGCGGTTGTATGCAGTCTTGACTTGCAAACAACCTTTTCTGATTTGAACCAGTTGTAGTATCGCAGAGGGAGGGATTCGAACCCTCGTATCCTTTCGGATCCAGCTCTCGAGGCTGGTGTGTTTGACCGGGCTCCACCACCTCTGCTTCAACCTTTTTCTTTCTCTTTGCAAGAGAAAGAAAAACGTTCACGAAAAAGAAAGAGAAAACATCCTGATTGAATCAGCCCTAAATACCGTTAAAAATGTTGGCAAATGGATGAAAAAAAGAAAATTAGGAAAACGCCAGTTTATGGCGTTTCCTTGAATACCTGTCCGAGCAGGGTGTAGCTTGTTACATTCGTTAGGAAACTGAGTATTCCAGCTGCAAGGAATGCTCCCAATACCGGTATTATCGAGAGAATTGCTGCAAGAATTCCCAAAACGAATGCGTATACTATGTACACTACCAGCGTTACAAGGTATGTCACTGTCAGCACTTTCTTGAGGATTGCGCCGAACTTGAATGCAGCTCCAAGAGAACCTTCCTTTATGTAGAAGAATATTCCCATTGAAGCCATTACTCCGCCAGCAACAGCGAGTACCAGGCCAAGCAGTGCGAATATTCCGCCAGTTCCTAATCCACCGAGTACTGCGGCGCTAAGTGCCTGTGAATTTCCTGCGGCGAGTGCGCCGAGTGCTCCGCCAGCCCCTACTATAAAGCCTGCGAGTGCTATTGCGAACAAAATGAGTGCCGGTATCATGTATACTAGTGTTATGATTAGCACGAACACTATGTCCTTTATGTATGTGACAATCTGGTTTGGGTCCCAAGCGGGCAGCTTATTGTCGCCCTTTATTGTGGCCCTTCCCACACCGACTGCGAATCCAAGATTCAGAAGGCTTATGACCGGAATCATTCCTAAGATTATTCCGATTATCAGCGTCTGTATGTCCTGGGTAGGTTTCTTAATCGCTCCAATATAATCTACCATTAATCCACACCTCCAAAATTTCTTAATGGTTGAACCATTACTACAAATTTTTTCTTATAAACCTATCGTCATTGACCAAAACGCCTTTCGGCTGCCAATTCGGGTTTCTTTGGGGGTCAGCTCTGAACTTTTATTGGTTTTTTTGCTTTGAAAAACTCGGCTATTTCCTGCAAACGACGTAATAATCTTCGTCTTTAACCACAACCTTAATATACCGGATTTGTTAATCTGGCTCCAGGAGGTGCTACAAAAATGGCATCACAACAACAAATGGGGAGTTATGCGTTCCTAGTCGGTGTCGCTATTGCGATAATCGTGGGCGCACTCTCGGCAGCAGGCCAGGCAAGCATGCTTGGGGCGGCAGCCGCATGGGTACCACTTGTACTTATCATTCTAGGTATAGTGGTAGGATTTCTCAACGTCAAGGATAAGGAAACAGACAAGTTCCTTATTGCCTCACTCGCCCTGCTCGCGGCTCCGGCTGCGGTACAGTGGCTCAACCTGATTCCTGGAGCGGGAATATACCTCTCCAGTATAGTCGGGAATGTGGCAGTGTTCGTCGCTCCGGCGGCGCTCATTGTGGCGTTGAAATCTATCCACGCCCTTGCCTCAGAGCAAGTGAATTAAACGCACAATCAAACACCCAAGGACCTGGGCTTCAAAGCCCTGGTTCCTTACCTTTCTTTTTTTCAAAACATTCTCTTTTTCATCCAAATTCCTTTTTTCATTTAGCGCAAAGGCTCCCATATTAGTTACATTATTATATTCAGGGGCGCTTTCTATGCTCCGTATGCCAAAGCTTGAATTAAGTTCATTTGTCGGGCAGCCTTGCAAATCAAGGATTGCATTCGAGTTTGTGCCCAAAAAAGACCACAACCTCGCGCTCGAAGAAGTAGCTTCCGTGCTGCGCAAAAATGAGGTTTTTGTCGAAATCGAAACCCCATACCTTCTGATGCTCAAAATCGGCGGGAAAGATGTTTCGCTTTTCAAGAGCGGGAAGATTATTGTAAAATCCACAAATCAGCAGTGGGTTGCAAAAGGGATTGCGGAG
>DATDXA010000014.1:0-26110 GCA_035289485.1 archaeon
CTGAATTCTTCCGGCGTATCTTCCGTGAACTTTTTCATTCCCTCGCGCGTGAGCCTGTGCCCCATAAGCTCTTTGAACACGCCAAATGGCATTGTTGCAATGTCCGCGCCAACAATTGCCGCTTCGCGAACCTGCCTAGCATTTCGCAGCGATGCCGCAAGCACTTCGCTTTTGATTCCGTAATGGCGGAAAATCTTTACAATCTGCGCCACAAGATCAATTCCTGAAACAACGCCGTTATCCTCAAGCATTTTTCCTTCGTGCTCAAAGCCATTGAGCGGGAAATAATCTTCCTTGCCAAATTGCATTCCTGCTTCTTTGCGCAGCATGTCATCAATCCTTCCGGCAAAAGGGCTTACAAAATCGGCGCCGGCTTTTGCAGCGGCAAGCGCCTGTTCTGGAGTGAAAATAAGTGTGCAATTAATCGGGATTTTTGCCGCATGAAGTTCCTTTATCGCTTTTATCCCTTCGAATTCTTTGCCGGTTTCGCCCTCAAATGAGGTGTTCACTGGTATTTTGATGTAAACATTCTTTGCAACGGGGTTGAATTTCTTGTAGAGTTTTTTTCCCTGCGCAATCATTCCTTTAGAATCCAGTTCGGTGACTTCAAGGCTCACCGGGGTTCCTTTCGCGGTTTTGAGCGCCTTTTTGATATAAGTTTCAAGGGTTATTTTTCCGCCGCGCGACTGCATATCCTCAACGGCTTTCTTCACAAGCGATGGGTTCATTGTAATCCCATCGCAAACGCCTGCTGCGTATGCGGATTCAATTTCTGAAAGTATCGCGGAATCAAGGAAGAATTTCATGTTTTCACTCTAGAATTGAATGGTGAATTGCTTAAAAAGGTGATTGACTTATTCAAAGTCAAAGTGCCTGTGCATTGCCAAGTTCCTGAAGCAAATGGCCAAGATGCTCAATGTAATGTCGAGATTTAGTTTTATCCGTGCCCTCCTTGATTAGGGCACTGAATGCGGAGGAAAGGGTGTCATTCCCCTCCCATGTTTTGCCGGTCGCGTATAAACTTGCCGCTTTTTTTATGTAAGGTGTCACAATGGCTGCTGCACGGGCGAACTCTTTCTCTCTAAAGCCAACAGCATATAATGCGTGGCTTGAAGCGAGCTCAAGATTAAGCGTGTCCAAAATTTGCCTGCTGATTAGTTTCTCTGCAAATTTTCCTTTATTTTCCATGGCTTTGGACATTAATTTTTGAGTCAGGATTTCATTTTCAAGCTCGGCGTTATTCCTGATATACCTGCTCGCAAAAAAGTCACCCATTTCTGAAGCGAGTTTGGGGTTAATGTTAGAGCCAGCTGCAATAATCTTTTCAGAAATTAGGGCTGAAAGCGCAGCTTCCTGCTGCTCGATTTCCGTAATAGTGAAACTCCTTCCTGCCTGTTCCTTTGCGAAACTAACGGCTGATTTTTTTATGCCCTTTATTGTTTCCGGGGCAGGCATTTGATTGCCCTTGAACCTTGCTTCAAATTCTTCAGCAGCAATCATTGCCGAAGCGACAAATCGCTGGATTGTGGCGTGTTTCATGAAACGATTAGCTTGCTGAGAATTTTCAGTGAGCGCCCTGAGTTTTTCGCGCCTTTTCGCCCTTAAATTGGCCACTTTTAATGCAATTTTTGATTTAGTTCCGCCTTTCAGAGTTGGCATGCAAAAAATAATACTCTTTGAGGTATAAAAAGAATTGCCCTGCCACACTCAATATATGTGCAAATTGCTAGCGCAATTCACTTCTTTGCCTTGTTAAAAAGTTCCTCAACCTTGGCCCAGTTTATCACGCTAAAGAACTGCTCCAGATAATCCGCGCGCTTGTTCTGGTACTTGAGATAGTATGCGTGTTCCCACACATCGACCCCTAGCACAACCTGCTTTCCCTGTGAAATCGGGTTGTCCTGATTCGGGGTTGAGATAACTTCAAGCTTCCCGTTTGAAACAGCAAGCCATGCCCATCCGGAACCAAACTGGTTTAATCCCGCGTTCTTGAATTTTTCCTTGAACGCATCAAATGAGCCGAAGTCCTTGTCGATTGCCGCCGCAATTTCTCCTGCCGGCTTTCCGCCGGCTTTCGGAGCCATCATTTCCCAGAAAAGGGCATGATTGTAGTGGCCTCCGCCGTTGTTTCGAACAGCGTTGCGGATTGATTCGGGTATAGCGTTTATATTTGATAGGAGCGACTCAATTGATTTGTTCCTGTATTCGGTATTGCCGTCAAGCGCTGTATTGACCTTGTCAATATATGCAAAATGGTGCTTGTCGTGATGTATTCTCATTGTCTGCTCGTCAATGTATGGCTCGAGTGCATTATACGCGTACGGCAGTTTCGGTAGATCAAATGGCATTTGGGAATTCCTCCTAAAGATAATCCAAATCTTAAGCTATTTAAAGGTCAAATGTTTTTTAAGGGTAAGCTAAACATTAAATCGAATTTCCAGCCTAATTTAGCCATGGTTTTGCAGTGCCTTCGCGAACTAGCCTTACTTTCCTGGCCTTTTCTTCTGTTTTCATCATATTAATTTGCTTGGTTAATGAGCCAAGCATAGTTCTGATTTCTTTTAATCCCTCAACTTCTCCAAATCCCATTCTTTCCCTTAATGCAAATTCTTTGGCCAACTGTTTCCACTCATTTTTTATCTCCACTAACTTTTTGATATCCATCTTTTCCGGATAGCGGTACATTAGCGTCAACCTTGAAACCATTTCACGGGAGATTGATGGCTTATGTTCTGCAGCGGCCCTCACAGTTGCAAGCCTGCGTTCCATTGCCATTTTCACAAGCCGTTTGTCACTAAATATGCCTTTTCTCATTTTACAAGCACCTGCATATTTGCATATCTCTCAAGTTCGGCCTTCACATTCTGCGAGCACACATGGTCATGGTGCCGAAAGCCACCTCCAAAAGTGCGCGGGATGTGCATGAGCTCATGGATTATTGTTTCGAGCTGCTCTTTTTGCGGCTGCCTGTCAAACTTTTCAGTGATCAGTTCAATCACATAAAAGCTCTTTTTGTGCCCCATTCCAAGCATCATCACTTTTCCGATGCAGTGAATGCGCGCAATTGTGCGCCTCGTTTTCGAGCCCCAGCTGCGAACAACCGTGAGCCGATCTGGCATTACCCACTTATAACCGAGTGTTTTTGCAATTTCGTGCGATTTTGCTGTCCAATCAGGGTCAAATGCGTATTTCACGCAATGAATAGTGCTGTTTACAATAAAATCCTTTTCCCTGCAAAGTGGTACTGATGCAAAAGCTTTCAGCAAAACAGAAAATGGCAATAAAACAGCTCATGGAACTGCACGCAAAAAGCTCGAAAATGAGGCTTGCCGCAGAGGGTTGGGGCGCGGATTGGAAAACGCTCATCACAACAATGATGTCAGCGCAGTCGCGTGACGAGACAACAATCCCAATCGCAGCGCAGCTTTTTGAAAAATATTCAAATTTGCAAAGCCTCTCGCGCGCAAAATTTCAGGATGTGCTTGAAATTTTCAAAAGCCTCAACTACAACCGCAGCAAGGCAAGGCATGTGATTGCGTGCGCAAAAATGCTTGCGGAAAACCACGGCGGCGAGGTTCCCCACGATTTTGAAAAGCTTATTGCGCTTCCGGGGGTTGGCAGGAAAACCGCAAATGTATTCCTCTCAGAGGCAGGGCATGATGCAATTGGAATTGATACTCACGCGGCATATATTTCCCAAAAACTTGGCTGGACAAAAAACAAGCGCTCCGCGCCGCACAAAATTGAAGAGGACTTAAAGGGGCTTTTCCCCAAAAAATACTGGAAAAATGTGAATCCCGTGCTTGTACGCTTTGGGAAGACGCACACGAGCAGAAAGAAAAAGGACGCCATTCTAGAGAAGATAAAACGCGGTTAATTGACAATTTGATTTATGGTTTGGCATATGCATTTTTTCTGTGTTTCACGCTGAGCAGGGCAATTTGCTTTTCCGGAAATGATATTTTTGCAATTATCCTGTATGCACCAACGCGCAGCTTGAAAAGCGGAGCTCCAGTAAGCCCCTCGAAATACAATCTCGGATTTTCTGCGCTGAGAAGCAGTTTTTCTTCAATTCTTTTCTGCACGGTATTTTCGAGCTTGCGCATTTCCTTTGCAAAGGTATCGGTTGCGATTAGCCTGAACAACTAATGCCTCCATTTTTTTATGCCTTCTTCAAAGGGATGCACCCTGCCGGCTTTTATGTCCTTAATGGAATCCTCTATCTGCTTTATTTCATCTTGGTCAAGTGCGGGCTCATTTTCGGCAATATTTATAAGCCTGCCAATTACCGTTTCATAAGATTCCTTTTCATGGCTTTTCATGAGTGCGAGCCTCCTTTTTAGGGGGCTGCTTATCCTTATCATGGATTCTGATGGCATCTGTATCACCTAGTATACGTGTGTATACATGAATATAAAATGTTTACTGCAATGAATTTTTGGGGCAATGCGCCTCTTGGATGAAGTATTGCAATAAGCAAAGCCGATCCGCACCAAAAGCCTTTATAATCTTAACACGCGTTAAATACCTATAAAATGACCTTTTTTGGAGGGTTAGTGACGATGGAAACAACAAAGCATGAGCACAAGCACGAAGCGCATACAGAAGCCGAAGGCCAGCTCATTACTAAGGATATGACAATAGGTGAAGTTGTCGCGCGCTACCCCGAAACAGCAGAAATTATGCTTGGATACGGCCTGCACTGCATAGGCTGCCATGTGAACCCATATGAGAGCATTGAAGCTGGCGCAATGGGGCATGGGATGCAGCCCGCAACGATTGAGCAGCTTCTAAAGGATATGAATGAGGCCGTTGCCGGCGCGGGTTCTGATAAGGACATTGCGCTTTCAGATGCCGCGGTAAAGAAGTTTTCAGAGCTAATGGAAAAAGAGGGCAAAACAGGCTGGGGACTTAAGTTTTCAGTAGAGCCCGGCGGATGCGCGGGTTATAATTATTCAATGGATTTTGCGCAAGCACCTGAAGCTTCTGAAAAAACCGTTGATGAAAAGGGAATGAAAATTTTTGTGGACAAGGAAATACTACCCATGATAAAGGGCGTTAGAATTGATTTCACAGACGGCCTCAATGGCACGGGGTTTAAGATTTCAAACCCTAATGCCAAATCAACCTGCGGCTGTGGAAAATCTTTCCACTAATATTTCATAGGCTTTTTCTTTATGCCAATCCAGATACTTCCTGCTGAAAATTCTAAAAGCGCGCCGCACGCGCGCCCACTGCCACATAACAATTCTGCGCAAAATACCCCTGGCAATTCAAGTGCAATGGCAAGGCCAGCGCAGCCAAATCCATTCCAGGCGCAAAGAAATTTGGTTGAAAAAAACCTGGAGAATGTAAACAAAGTAATTGCAATCCACTCAGGGAAAGGCGGAGTTGGGAAATCTTTTTTTGCGGTAAATTTGGCGGCAAGCCTTGCGCAGTCCGGTTTCAAGGCAGGGTTAATTGATGCCGATGTCGATTGCCCTTCGTGCCACAAGCTTTTGGGGCAAACCGCAAGGGCGATGGCAGATGAGAATCAGCGCCTGCAGCCTCTAGAGTCTCACGGGATAAAATTTCTCTCCGTTGGAAATATGGTTGATAATGAAAACTCGGCGCAAATAATGCGCGGGCCGATAATGTTCAAGCTGATTTCTGAAATGCTCTACAAGGCAAATTGGGGCACTTTGGATTATCTCATAATTGATTTGCCTCCCGGAACTGGGGATAATCCGCTTACAATAATGCAGATTGCGCCGCTTGAGGGAATGATTGTTGTTACGCAGCCGCAGGAAGTTGCGCTTGTGGATGCTCGCAAGAGCGCTGACATGGCAAAGCGCATGGATATTCCTGTTCTTGGAATTGTTGAGAATATGTCGGGAGACGTTTTCGGCTCGGGAGGGGCGGAAGCGGCAGCGAAAACTCTCGAAGTGAAATTTCTTGGAAGCATACCGCTTCAGAAAAACATACGCGAGCTCTCGGATAGGGGAATCCCGCCAGTGATTGAAGACAAGTCGCTTCTTGCACTATTTGAGGGAATTTCGGAAAATGCTGGGTTGTGATTGTATGGTTGATCCACTATTAATTGGCTCGGCTGCCGGGTTTTTCACAACAATTGCAGCGCTTCCGCAGCTACTAAAAGCATACAAAACAAAATCCACCAAAGATATTTCAGAGCCAATGCTCATAATCACCTGCCTTGGTGTTTTTCTCTGGCTATCATACGGCCTTCTGCGCAGTGATTTGCCGCTTATAATTGCAAACATTTTCACATTCACTTTCTGGTTTCTGATATTCGCGCTCAAATTCAAGTATGACGGCCTTAGTTTCCTGTGATAATTCGGCTCCCGCATATAACCATTTAAAACTCTTGCATGGATTATTTCCCTAAAACGGTGCCCAAATGAAAGTGAAAATGAAGCTAACTGAGAGCAAGCCTGAAACACATGACACGCACACGTTAAGGTTTGAATCTGCCGAGCGGCCGGATTTCAAGCCGGGGCAGTTTTTCATGATTGAGTTCATGCGCACGGAAAAAATACCAAAGCGCTCCTACTCGGTTGCTTCCTCTCCTACAAAAAAGGGAATTCTTGAGCTCACGGTAAAGCAAATGCCAGATGGCTGGATTTCAAAGCTTCTAAATGAGGCAAAGCCCGGTGAAGAGTTCATGCTCGATGGCCCTTGGGGGCATTTTATTTTCGACCCGGCAAAGATGCAGAATATAATTCTTCTTTCTGCAGGCTCAGGAATTGCGCCCTTCAGGGGATTTTGCCAGTTCATAATCGATAATAAGCTCTCTACAAAAGTTACGCTGGCTTACAGCAACAAAACAGAAGAGGACATAATCTGCAAACAGGATTTGGTGGAATTTGCAAAGCAAATCAGGGGAATGGAGCTTATTCTCACGCTTTCGCGCGAGCAAAAGGAAGGCTACCGTTCCGGAAGGATTGATGATGCCGCAATCAAGGATATCATCTCAAGGCGCGGGGCGGATGCTTACTATTTTATCTGCGGCCCTCCGGTGATGGTTGCGGATACGGAAAAGCTGCTTTTGGAAAATGGGATTCTCAAGGAAAGGATAAAGACCGAGAAGTACGGGTAAAATTTCATTCACCAACAAATCTGATTTTGATTTTCTTTGCCCGCCTCGCATTTTTGAAGTAAACATATAATGTGGAAGGCGCAACCTTTTTCCCGATTTTTTCCGCAATGGCAGTGTTCAGCTCGCTCACTTTTACGGTCTGCTTGCCCGCCTTTTCCAGGCCAAGCAGGATTTTTTCAAGAAGCTGCGGCAAACCTGGATATCTCACATTATGCCTGCCGCCTCTTGTAAACCTTGCCCCAATCTCTTGCGAAATTGCCGCCGAGAGTGTACTAATCGTGGAAGTATGCACCCCGTATTTTTTAGCCAATTTCTGCGCAGGCAATTGTATGGGCTTGCCCTCCTGCCTCTGCTTTGCTATAATGTCATGCGCCTCGGCGAGCAGGAGCTTTCTAATCAGTGGCTGATTTCCTTTCATGTGAGGGTTCAATCCTTGAGGGAGCTTTTGCACCCCGCCCTGTGGCTGCCCATGCATCCATGCCGCAGTTTTCTTGCGCATATAGGAAGGATAATTGCCCAAGATTTATATATTCCTTCTGACTTCTATTCACTTGCATGGACAAGAAAGAGGCAAAAAGGGTGATTGAAGCGGCGCTCTTCACATCCCCTGGCGCGGTTTCCATAAAGGAGATTTCCGCCATCATAAATGTCAATGTCGCAGAAACGCGCATCATTGTAAATGAACTGATTCATGATTACGAGGCAAAGGACACGGCCCTTGAAATCCGCGATGAGGCGGAAGGGATAAGGATGACGGTAAAGGAAAAATATGAATCTCATGTTTCGCACATGGCGGCGGCGCCAGAGCTTCACAAGGGAATGATGAAAACGCTTGCGTATATCGCATACAAGCAGCCTGTGAAGCAATCAGAGGTAATAAATTTCAGAAACAGCAAAGCGTATGAGCACATAAAGATGCTGCGCGAGAAGGGCTTTATTCGAAAAGAAAAGAAAGGAATCACATTCGTGCTCTACACAACCCCGAAGTTCAGGGAATATTTCGGAAAAGATGCAGGGAAAGCGCCGGCACAGAACCTGCCGCAGGCAAAGAAGGAAGATGCCGCGCAGGATTCTGCAAATGAAGATGCGGAAGAAAATTCAGTTGAAGACAATCCGGACGAATCAAAGCCTAATGCGGAATAAAATTTCCTGTTTCAAAAAATTTGTTTTAATTTTCTATTTCGCGCTCATTACCTTTTTTTCAGGGCTCTTTTTCTTTGCAACACGGATTTCAAGAACGCCGTTGTTGAAGCTTGCGCGAACGCTCTCCTCATTTACATTGCACGGGAATTCGATGCGCTTTAGTGACTTTTTTGAGCCCTTTTCGCTCAGAAGAAGTGAATTTGCGGAAATTTTAAAATCAATGTCCTTGCGCGGGAGGTTTGTTGCATCAACTACTGCAAGTATTTCGGTCTTGAACTCGATTACTTCAACAAGCGGCTCTGAGTCCATCTTCTTTTTCAGCTCTTCGCCCAAGAATCCGAACTCATCAATGCGCACGCAACCCTCGCCATCAAGCGAACATGTGAATGCGATCTTGAATTGTTTTGTAAAATCGACTGTGTCGGTTTCAAAAGTGTCCATGATGTCGGAAATTATGGTCTCCATTGTCTCGAAATCAACCTGTGATTCTTCAGTAGACCTTTTTTTCCAGTAAGCCGTTTTTTCACCCTCAAAATAACTTCTTCTGAAATTTTTCATTCTTCAATGAACTGATTGTCTGCCAAGAGTGCCTTACTATTTTTGGCAATTCACTATGGTGTAACAAATAATTCTTTAAAAACCTAATTGTCTGCTCATCGTGCGGGTATCCGGAGCCAACTTCTCCGAATTCTTCTGAAATTTTTTTTATTTCGGCGTCCCTTTCAACTTTTGCAAGTACGGAAGCCGCTGAAACCACCGGATAATTCACATCAGCCTTGTGTTCTGAAACAATTTTTACAGGAAATGAGACATATTTTTCTATTCTTTTCCCGAATTCGGCCATCACAACATCCGGAGAGTCAATATAGATTACATCCGGCCTGCTTTTTAGAGAATTAATCAGTTTTCCGGCATGCATCGCCTCTATTTCATTGAGGCTTTTTCTTTTCATCAGAGCATCTATCTCTTCAGCTGTGATGTGAGAAGTGTGGCTTTCAACAAGCATTTCTTTTATTTTGGGAAACTGCCTCTCACGCTCTTTTACTGAGAGCATTTTTGAATCTTTTACGCCAAGTTCAACAAGCTTTTCCTCATCTTCCTTTTTTACAACCGCAATTGCCATTACAAGCGGTCCAATGCACGGGCCCCTTCCGGCTTCATCGATTCCTGCGATAAGCATTCATATGGAGAAGCGATGACAAAAATAAAAAGGAGCTATCTTGCAAAAATAGAATGAATTGTAAAAAGATTTTCACTTGAGCTGATTGAGCGCCCTGTTCGCGCGGTCAACTTCTCTGTCGCAGCCTTTGCAAACTTCGAGTGTATCAAGTATGAGGCGCTTGTTGTCCCCAGTTGCCATTATGGCAACTTCGCTGTAATTTTTCTTGCGCAAAATATCGAATTTTGCATTGAAAGCGGAGTAAAGGTCTCTGAGCGCTGATTGCACCTGCTCTTTTTCAGGGTTCCTGTCACTGCGGTTCGTGTGCAGGTGCGAACGCCCCATGCAAAGAAGGCAGTTTTTCTTAACAGATCTTTTGAGGTCATATTCATGCAATATTATCTGTTCCAAATCCATGTACTGAATGCTGTGGACGCTGTATTTAATGGTTTTTCCGCTTTTAAAGGCTGAAAATGTTTATAAGGGAGTTAACCTTACCTGTTTTGGAAGTGTTCAGGAAATGCCGGCAAACAAAGAGACTGCTGCTCAATTTAACCGATGGCTTGCAAGGCAGCGCGCGAAAGAGAGGCATAACCAATATATGGAGTACCTAAGAACGAAGCCAAAAGTCCGGATTGATGGCAAGCGCCCATATCCTGAGTTAAAACTTTTTTTCAGGGAGCTTCTAACAGGGTTGTCACTTTCCAGAAAACTTGCCCATAAAAATGAAAAAATAACTGCTGAAGATGTAAATCCAAAGAAGTGGCTGAATAAAGATTTTCTGGCACTATCTTCTAAAAAACAGAAAGTGATGTTTAGAAATGTTAGCTCCGCATTAGTGACATTATCAAACAAGACCATTTCTTTAAGTGAGACAATATCGGCTTATCCTGATACTATTTCACAGCCGAAAACCAGAAAAGAAATTTTCCGAATAGCAAATGAATTTGACAGAGTAAATTCTGAGTTGAAAAAAATTGTGACAGATGATTACATGAGCGCTACAGGGAAAGGATTTTTTGGGGCGCAAGAAAATCGCTACATTGGGTCAGTTTGGCACAGAGTGGCCCACACTATTCCGGATTTATTAAGAAAAGCAGTTGATGAGGAAAAAATAATTAGAGAAAGAAAAAAATGAAGAAAGAAATGATGGCTTTACGCCACCACTTCTATGTTGAGCCTCTTTTTGAGCTCCCTGTACCTGTTTCTTATTGTAACTTCGGTTACTCCCGCAACGTTTGCGACTTCTTTTTGTGTCCTGCGCTCGCCTTTCAGAAGGCCAGCGATGTACACAGCCGCTGCCGCAACTCCGGTAGGCCCGCGTCCTGAGATTAGCCCGTTCTTGATTGCTTCCTCAAGGATTTTTCTCCCCTCTTCTTGCACTTCACCTGAAAGGTTCAGTTCTGAAGCAAACCTTGGGATGTAGTGTATAGGGTTTGTGAGCGGTATATCCAATTTGAGCTCGCGCACAAGGAACCTATAGGTCCTTCCGATTTCCTTCTTTGTAAGCCCTGAGGCTTCCGCCATTTCATTTAGTGTCCTTGGAACATTGTAGTTTCTGCACACCGTGTAGAGTACAGCCGCAACAACCGCTTCAATTAGCCTTCCGCGAATGAGCCCTTTCTTTACAGTTTTCCTGTAGAGAAGTGCCGCAGCCTCTATTAGCTGCTCTGGCGTGTTGAGATAGCTCGCAATCCTGCGCAGTTCAGTTAGCGCAATTGAGAGATTTCTCTGCATTGAAGAGCTTATAGATGCCCTCTTGTGCCACTTAATGAGCCTGTACATTTGCGCCCTGCTCTTTGAGGAAAGCTTGTTGCCCCTAAGATCAGTTCCGCGCCTGTCAATCATTGTGACAAGCCCCTTATTCAGCTTGACGTATTTCATTGGAGAGCCGGTTCTTGACCTCTCCTCAGCCTGGTCTGAATCAAAGCTTCTCCATTCCTTGCCGAAATCAACTTCATCTTCAGAAATTATTAGCCCGCATGCGCCGCAGACTATTTCGCCTTTTTCTTCATCGCGCATTACTTTTGCACTGCCGCATTCAGGGCATTTCACATCAGCCATTGAATCACTCCCATATAGATTCCCTAGTTTCCCCCCACAGGAAACTCGCCTCAAAACCCAACAAAAATTGAAAATTTAGATGAGTAAAGGGAACTAATATACTTCGTACCCTCATCCTTTATAAATTTTGCGGTTTATTCGAAGAATTAGAAATTTTACTTATTATGGCTTGTTTTGGCTTTCTTAGCCTTTTTATCGCTATTTTTGGCTTTTTTGGTTTCCTTTTTTTCCTGCAAAGCGCTGCGATAATCTTTAATAAGTATGCCGCTAATCGTGCCGTTTTGCCCAGGCCTTGAAGTGACTTTTACGAAATTTTCAGAACCACCGGCTTTTACTTTGAGCACCGCGCCCCTTGTGATTACATTCCTTCTTGCAAACTGCGCATCCGCGTTGTTCTCAACTACGGAAATAATCTCATATTTGCCCATTTTTCCTGAACCGGGCTCTGCTGCAGTTACTTCCCTTTCAAGCTTGACCTTGGTTTTATAGGTGTTTCCAAGGCCTTTTGCAACGTACCTGTCAACTTCATCGTCTTCATCAATTGCAATGGTTGTGTGCGCTGGGTCCCCGCCTTTCCAAATAAGCCTCTTATCTGAGCGCCTTATTGTCATGCGCTTTCCGCCCGAAACCTTTGTTTGGGATTTTGAGTGCCACTGTGTCATTTTGAAAAACCTTTTTTAAGCCAAAGAGCGTAGGATACAATAGCATGATTCCAATAAAGAGCGGAAAAAGACGCTATAGCCTGCTTATTGGCAGAATTACTGAATTCTATAGCGCCACTATTAAAAAGCTTGCGCTTATTCAAAAGCGCGGATTTGCTCAAATCGCCCCTGCTTCTAAAATAGCCGGAGTTAGGCATATTTGCGCCGCGCTCGAGCACGCCATTTCCGCAGGGGAAAACGGCGGCGCATTCACAAAAAACCTTGAACTGGAATTTCTTGTGCGCCTTTTTGGGGAGAAGCAGCTAAACGCCGCGCTTTCGAAAGCGGAATTTGGGGATGAGGATGTTGCTCTGCTCATTGAATCCGGGGCGGGAGCAAAAGCAACAAAAAAAATCGTGGAAATAAAAAAAGCCCTGAACTTTGAAGAAATTAAAGGCATCAAAGCAAGCGCGCTTGGAAAAAACAAAAAAGAACTTATGGAATTTTACAAAATCGGCGAAACTGAACTCGCAACGCTTTCAGATTTGGATGATGCGCTCGAAGAATTGGTGATTGAGAGGATTTCATTTGTGGCGCTTGAGAGATGACGCTGTCAAAGCATCTCCTTTTTCACCTGCGCAAACCTTGCAAAGTGCCGGTCTTTTGTGAACACCCCAAATCCATTTTCCTCCGCTGTCGCCGCAACTATGCAGTCTATGAGGCCGACCTGCCTTCCTTTTTGCTTTGGGCTATTCACTGTATGCCAGAGCATTCCCGCCCTTAAAAAACTCCTTTTTGAAACGCCAAGCATTCCGTTGCAGGATTTTTCCACGAGCGCTTCTATTTCCAGCGGATTAAAATTGTTTGAAATGCACCATTTTGAGAGTTCGGCAAAAGTGATGTCAAGGGCAAAGCACTCATTTTTTTCCAAAATATCCTTTGCCCTTTTTCCCAGCTGGGAGCCCAAAAGGATTTCTGCCCAAACCGAGGTATCAACGACGTACATTAAAACTCCCTGTCCTTTTCTTCCCTTCGAAACGGCTTTGCGCCCTTCATTGCGCCAAACAGCTTTTTCAGTGCTTCGGCTTTTTTCGGATTTATAACGCTAAACTGCACTGTCTGGTTGAACTTGAGGTTGTTCTCCACCATGTCCTTCTTTTTTATTGAAATGGCCACCGAATTGCCAAGCCTTACGATTTTTCCTTCAATCATTCAAATCACCCTAATGTAATAACATGTTATAACTTATTTTAATTCTTTGCGCTTTTCCCAAAAGTTCGCGTCATTCCTCACCCTTATAATATTCATTCAGAACCTCATGTATTTTCGCAGCTTTAATCGGCCCCATCTTCTCAACTTCCTGAAGCTCCTTAATCGAGGCATTTACAATCGTTCTGATGCTCCCGAATTTGCGCAAAAGTGCGTGCGCAAGCTGCGGACCGACAAGGGGAAAGCCTTCAAGCACATACTGCTGTTGCTGCTCGGTTGTAAGCCCTTTTCTTCCAACGCGCAGGCGGATTTCATTGTCCTTTCCTGTCTGCTCGCGCTTTGCAATCTGATACACTAGTTTTGCGGTTTCATCATCATCCGCAGAATAGAGAATCGGCACGCGGTAATTAAGTGCAATCGAAGCGAGAACCCCGCGGATTGCGTTTTCATGGATGTTGCGCGTCGTGTAGAGTTCGCGCGGGTCGCCTTCAAGTATAATGAGAGGCGCCGAGTAGTTCTGCGCCATTGAAGAGAGCTGGTTAAAGAGCCTGCCATCAAAAACCGAGCTCAAAAAATCATCAACCGTTTTCCTCTCCACGACAACATCATCGCTCAAAATATAATCCCCGACTTCAAGCTGCTTTACCTGTATCACAGCATCATAATTCTTGAGCTTAGTGATAACACCCGAAGCCTGCTCGCGCGTATCAACATAAATTATCACCTTGTCAGCGTACCCTGGAGTGTATTTCATCAGCGTCATCTGCTGGTCGAGTTTTTTTTGCGGGATCAGCTGCGGCTTTTGCATATCCCGCAAGGTGGCTTTCATCTTTCGCTCCTTTGCCATTCCAGAATAATAAAACGCCTCATCGCGCGTATCTTTTGCAAGAAGAATAATCACTTTCCCTTCGCTTTTTCTGCCCGTGCGCCCGCGCCTCTGAATAGAGCGTATTTCAGATGGCACGGGTTCATAGAGCACAACCAAATCAACTTCTGGAATATCAAGCCCCTCTTCTGCAACGCTTGAGGCAAGAAGCGTGTTGTACTTGCCTTCCTTCAAATCAATAAGTATTTGCACCTGCTCTTTTTGCGTAAGGCCCCTGTCTTCGCCTTTGGTTGCCTGCCCAATGAAGCGCGCCGCTTTTATGCTCTCAATCGGCGCAAGGTATCGCTCAATTGCGCGGATGTTATTTCGGTAGTGGTTGAAAACTATGACCTTGCTTTCAGGTTTTTTGTGGAACTGATCAACAAGAATATGCTTTAGCGCCTCGAGTTTTGGGTGCACCTGCTTTTCTTTTACAAGCTGCTCTGAGAGCGCCCGCGCCTTCATGATGTTGCTGTCCGCCATCACGGTTTTCACTGCCTTTGATGAGCCGCTTAAAGCGCTATCAGATGCCATTTTTTCCATGTACTCGTGCAGAGAATCTGTCCCCTGCGTTTCAAGCAGTGTGAGCGCGTGCGAAACCTTGAGAAGCGCGGCAATTCTCGAAGCCGCAAGGTAGAGCGATGGCTGGGTTTTGCCGTGCGAAACAATATCGCGCCTTATTTGCCCCTGCAGCATCAGCATGTCCTTGCGCGAGAAATACTTCTTGCCGATTCCAAAGCCCATTTTTTTTATGATTTCAATCTGCTCTTTCTGGAACCTATCAAGCAGCACCTTCGCTTCGAGGAATTTGGGCGGGAGGTCCACTTTTACCCATTCCACCTTAATCTGATTCACATAACCCTTCACATCTTCATCATCGTGAGTTTTGATTTCGACATTTTTTATGAAAAGGTTTCTGCAAACACTCTGGATTTTCTCCTCCTCGCCACCAGGAGATGCCGTGAGCGCGAGAATCAGCGGGTTTTCACAGTGCCGCACGTACTGCTCTGCTATGAAAACGTAACTATAGTCCCCGATTGCTCGGTGGCTTTCATCAAAAACCACCAAACCGAAATCCTTGAGCGTAATTTCGCCTGACACCAGGTCATTTTGTATGGTTTGAGGGGTCGCTGAGATAATTTTTGCCTGCTCAAATGCTTTTCTGCGCTTCTCAGGGGCGATTGTTCCTGTGAGCACAATCATATCCTCATCTGCGATGTTGAGAAACTTCTTCATGCTCCTCTCATGCTGCACTGCAAGCGGCTTTGTTGGCGCCATGAAGAGCACTTTCTTTCCGGCTTTTAGAACTTCGGCTGAAACTAGAACCGCAACAACGGTTTTTCCAAGCGCTGTGGGCGCGACAAGAAGCGTACTTCCTTTTTCGAGGATGCGCGCTGCGAGAACTTCCTGGTATAATTTTGATTCAACAGTTTCAGGCTTGATGAATGGGTGCGAAATGAACGCCATGAGTTGATTCTGTGTGAAATTGGTTTTAAATGGTTTCAGGGGTTCGGTGCCGGTGCCACGCAACCGTTGCGTCGGTTGGGTGCGCATACGGCCGTCCCGCTTACAGCGGGACATAAGTTTTCATGCCACTTGAAAATGAAAAAATGTGGTTGCTTGCTTTGAATTTCAATGCAAGCCTGCATCCGCTTTTTCACGCAAAATCGGGGCTTTTTAGGGGCTTTTTAGCCCAAAATAACCCCTTATTTTAAATTAATTTGCTCAGGAATGGTTTTTAGAGGTGGGTTTAGATGGGGAACCAGATATTGCCTTTGGCTGCGGTGGACCGCATTATAAGAAAAGCGGGCGCAGGAAGGGTTAGCGAAGATGCGGTGGTAGCGCTCGCAGAAGTTCTTGAAGAGGAAGGCGTCAAAATCAGCCAGCAGGCTTCGGAGTTTGCAAAGCACGCAAACCGCAAGACGGTTGTCGGCGCGGATATCAGACTTGCGCTAAAGCAGTTGAAGGGTTAGTTATTCTTTGGGAAATTTAATTTTCTTCAAATTAATCGGTTTAAATATTGTATTCGTAGGTACCGGTTCAGAACCAGCCTTAATTCTCTCAAGCTGCTCAGGAGTTATCCTAGGGCTCCTAAAAGAACGGCGCGCTGGAAACTTGTTGATTTTTTTAATAGGCTTGAAAGGCATCATAAATTTACACTTTTTCTTTTCCGCTAGCGCTTTTCTTTTTTCGTGTAACGAAAAAGAAAAGGGCTATTTTAGGGCTTCCCAGAGTATTTCATCCTTCGGCCGCACTTCAATCCCATCGGACGTTATCGTGAAAGGGTGCACGGTTGCGCTGTGGTTTGTCCCGCGCATTTTCTTGACAAAAATGCTCCTATTAGGGGGCACAAAATACATTGCAATTACGGAATCTGCAACGTAATCCTCAACTCCGAATGCGTTATAATCAGTTTTTCTCCCCCGAGTTTCTGCAATCAGCATTGTTGTGCAGCCAAGCTCTCGGAGCGATTCCGCAAATGAATATAGCATGTGCCGGATTTTGCCCCTCTCCGCAATCCAAACTCCAAGCGCGGTGGTTGAATCGACAACAAGGCGCTTGCAGCCCATGTCCTTTACAAGCTGGGCGATTACCTTCATCTCCTCCTCTATTTGAGACTCCACGTTTTCCTGCGTGTGAAGGTTCATCCGGTATATTTTGAGCTTGTTTGCTTCCTGCAATGGCTTGAGGTCCCAGCCAAACGATTCTATGTTCCAGATTATGTTTTGCAAATTGCCTTCAAGCGAGATGTAAAGCCCGGGCTCTTTGTACAATTTCGCCCCTGCAATGAGATAGCTAAGGCCGAAAATGGTTTTGCCAGTTCCCGAGCCGCCTGAAACCAGTATTGTCGAGCCTTTCGGAAAGCCGCCCTCTATTAACTCATCAAATCCTTTTATCCCAGACCTTATCCTTTCCATTTTTTTACCGCCCCAAGCGCTTTTTCAAAAACTTTTTTCTGTGAGAGCGCATCCGAGTCCACAACCAAATCGAAACGGCCCAAATCTTCTCCCATGCTGAATTGGTATAACCTTTGATATAATTCTTTTGTTTGCGCATCGCGCGACTTTATTTTGGCGAGGACTTCGTCAAAATCTAGCTGGTCCCTTTCGCACACCCTTTTTGCGCGAACTTCGGCAGAAGCATGCAGCCAGATGCGAAAAGCCTTCCCCTTGTACAAATATGGCATTGTCCAGGAATCCATTATCACATTTCCCGCGTCCGCGATTTTTTCAAGCTTCTCATCAAGCGCAATGTCAAGCGAGCCGTCCTTTTGCCGCTGCTTCATGAATTTCTTTGCCTCATCGCTCTCCCACCAGTCATGGATTTTCTGAGGGGACGCGTCCATAAGCGCTTTCACTCCCTTGGTTGCCATCTCGCGCAAAATGGAAGAGGCGTGTATAACTTTCATTCCAAGCTCTTTTCCGAGCGCGTCAGCTAGAGAGCTCTTTCCTGAGCCCGCAAAACCGGAGACCATTATCAATTTGGCAGCCATTCAAACTGCAAAAAATAGGGAAAAAGTGTTTAAGAAGGTTGGGGGAAGTTTAATTTCAACTTTTCATTGCCCCAATATAGATTTTATTATTTCTGAACTAAAAGCATATCCTGTGACAATATTATTTAGCCCATTTTTGGCATTCACCGCAATAACAACATTAAACGGAAGAAGCGGAAGTTTATTTGCTTTGATTTCTTCTGGTGAAAGTTTAGCCGCACCAAATGCATTGAGTGTATCCTGCCGTGAAACACTTTTTTCAACGTCATTTGTCACCGCATTTGTTTGCAAACATCTTCTTGTAATTTCATTAATTATTCTTGCTGCTTCAGCTTTTGGGTTTCGCGCTCCCAATTGGCCAAGCTTATCAATTAAAGGCTGAGGGCTTGGGTCGTTATAATCCAAAGATTTTGAAAGGGCGTCATGGCATTGTTCAAACCCATGAAAAAGATAGCTTTCTACACCTTTCTTAATTTCGGCATACAGCTCCGGCCTTGTGTATATAGCTGAAAAGCCCATCTTGTCCATCTTTGGGTCATAGTAAACATGTTTCCTAGAAAACAGCTCTTTGAAAAATGAATAAGCGCCTGATGCTGTGTTAAACTTTGGAAAAGTGGCAGCTGAAACTTTTCTCAGGCCGGGCCTTTTAGGCATTGCCCTAATGACCCTTCTTCTTTTGCCAAGGGCGTTGCGCTTAACACTTTTGGAGAATCTAAGTATTGCCATGTAACTAGTAACATTTCCAAATATTTAAATGAAGCATTTTAGGAGTAGGCTCAATAAGTGTTTTCTTTCCGGGGAAACTTCCCCTTCCGCACATCTTTTGCATATTTTTTCAGCGCCGCAACCGCATCCTTTTTCAGGTTCGCATATTTCTTCAAAAATTGCGGCTTAAAATTCTCATCCGCATTCAGCCCCAAAATATCGTGAAACACCAGAACCTGCCCGTCAACATATCTTCCGGCGCCGATTCCAATCACAGGAATTTTGAGTTCTTCTGCGATTTTCTTCGCGATTTTTTCAGGCACCAATTCCAAAACAAGCCACCTGCACCCGGCACGCTCAAGGTTTTGCGCTGCGAGCAGCAATTTTTGCGCTTCGCGCTCTTCACGCCCGCGCACTTTCGGCTTTCTGTCCGTTTGTGGCAAATACCCAAGATGCCCCATCACTTTGATGCGGCTGCGCGCGAGCTTTTGCACAATTGAAATTTTCTCTCCCTCAAATTTCACTGCGTCCGCTCCCGCACGCAGGAATTTTTTTGCATTCTTGAGCGCAATTGCAGGAGTTGAGAATGATTTGTATGGCATGTCCGCAACAACAAGCGCATTAGTTTTTGCGCGCGCAACAGATTTCACGTGCACAAGCATCTCTTCCATTCCGATTCCGCGCGTGCTCTTCATGCCGTGCACAACATTTGCGGCGCTGTCGCCCACAAGGATGATGTCAACTCCGGCATCATCCGCGATGCGCGCGGATGGGAAGTCGTATGCGGTTAGCATTACTATTTTTTTCACGGCCTATTCACCACACTCAAACTGGATTTCATCAGTTGAATCCCGCCAGACCACCGCATGCTAACGGATGCAAATGCGGAAGTTACAAGGTGCAAAACCAGTTCATCTTCGGGGAGATTTCTAGCCGGCATGACCGCGCGAAATCCAATTTTGGCACTGTCGCCATACCTGCTTTTTGAAAGCAGTTCAAGTTTTTTCGTGCACGCTTTTGATGCCTCCGAAAGCTCAATAGCCCGATTTTCCATATACTGGATTTTTTTGGCGGCCAGCGGATCGGATAATAGCACACCGCCCAAGCCAAGAAAACCTTTTTTCTTGAACACTTTGTTTAGCAGTTTCATATACCCGCGCTCAGGAAGAATTGCCATGCGTACGCTCTCATTTATCGCTTGTTGTATTGCGGGAGTTTTTGAGTAAATATCAATTGCGTTTACATTTTGCATGTAAGGATGCGTCTCAAGTAGTCGTGCGCAGAATCTTTCCATCCCATCAGGGGTCAAAATTCGTTTTGAAAGCGCTTCCGTAGTTGGCACTTTCATCGGGCGCCTAATGCCGCCCCTTGGCCTTTGCGAATACACAACAGTGCGCCCTTTGCGAAAGCTTTTGGAAGTTCCGCCCCCTCTTGGCATAGTGCGTGGAGTAACCATAATTAGTAAATTGCCCGAACCAATACTTAAATAATCCTTTTTCATGCCCATTTGTAGGTGCAATAATGGAGAAAACAGAGCTTATCTGGATGAATGGCAAGATGGTGGATTGGGAAAAGGCCCAGATACACATCCTCACGCACACTTTGCACTACGGCACAGGCATTTTCGAAGGAATTAGATGTTATAACACTTCGAGGGGCCCCGCGATTTTCCGCCTCAAAGACCACATAAAAAGGCTCATGGATTCTGCGCACATAATGCAGATGAAAACTCAGTACAGGCATGCGGATTATGAAAAGGCGTGCAAGGATATTGTTTCAAAGAACAAATTGAAGGAGTGCTACATCCGGCCTTTGATTTATTTTGGCTATGGAAAAATGGGCCTTGCAACGAATGGAGTGATTGTTGATTCAGCGGTTGCTGCATGGCCATGGGGTTCCTACCTTGGAGAAGAGGGGATAAAGAACGGGATACGCGTGAAGATTTCCTCATACGCGCGCCACCATGTGAACGCGATGATGTCAAAAGCCAAAACTGCTGGAAATTATGTGAACAGCACAATGGCGAAAATGGAGGCGCTCAATTCAGGATATGAGGAGGCGATAATGCTTGATGGGCACGGCTATGTTGCGGAAGCCACTGGAGAAAATATTTTCATTGTGCGCGAGGGCGAACTAATAACCCCGCCGACCACGAATGCTTTGGAGGGAATCACGCGCAAATCTATAATCCAGATTGCAAAGGACAGCGGCATCAAGGTGCGCGAAGAGCTTTTCACAAAAGACCAGCTCTACATTTCAGATGAGTGCTTCCTTACAGGGACTGCGGCAGAAGTTACTCCAATCCGAGAAGTTGACAACCGCCAAATAGGGACTGGAAAACCGGGGCCAATTACAAAGAAACTGCAGGCCAAGTACTTTGCTGTGATTCATGGAAAGGTGGGCAAGTACAAGAAGTGGCTTGATTATGTGCATAAGTGAGTTGCACTAATCACAAGGCAGAATCCAAAAGTTCGGCTTTCGCCGAAACCTATTTAAAATCCTATAAACATAATCTAAGCATGATTTCAGGCAATTCAAGCGCATTGGCAGTTGCACTGCTTCTTGTCCTTGGGCTGCCAGCATAAGCACTCCGCCAAATTTTGCGGCTTCTGGAGTGCGAAACAAAAAGCTTCAGAAGTCCTTCTATCGGAGGGCAATTTAGGGGAAAACTGAAGGGATAAAATGGCAACGAAGCGCGTTCCGAGTTGCGATTCGGAAGCACGCGGACTTTGGTGCCTGCGGCACCAAGAGGCATGAAAGGCGATTTGAAATGGCAAAAAAGCGTGTAATAAAGATTTTCGACACAACCCTGCGCGACGGCGAGCAGAGCCCCGGAGCGACGCTTACGCACAACGAAAAAATTTTAATAGCGCAGCAGCTTGAGAGGCTCAATGTTGACATCATTGAGGCGGGCTTTCCGGTTGCGAGCAATGATGATTTCACTGCGGTTAAGGAAATTGCGCAGAAAGTGCGCAAGCCAACTATCTGCGCCCTTGCTCGCTGCAAAAAAGACGACATAGACCGTGCCGCCGCCGCAATCGAGCCCGCGCGCAGGGGACGGATTCATGTTTTCCTTGCAACATCTCCTATTCACATGAAATACAAGCTGCAGATGACCCCCTCACAGGTGATAGCGCAGGCGGGAGAGTGGGTAGCGTATGCAAAGCAGTTCACAACTGATGTTGAGTTTTCTCCAGAAGACGCCGGAAGAAGCGAACCTAAGTTTCTTCACAAAGTGCTTGCAAAAGTGATTGATGCGGGGGCAACAACCCTTAATATTCCGGATACGGTTGGGTACACGCAGCCGCACGAATTTGGGTCCCTGATAAAAGGAATTATTGAACACACGCCCAATTACACCCCTGCTGTAACAATTTCCGCGCACTGCCATGATGATTTGGGGCTTGCGGTGGCAAACAGCCTTGCCGCAGTTGCAAATGGCGCAGGGCAGGTTGAAGGAACAATAAATGGAATCGGCGAGCGCGCGGGGAACGCATCGCTTGAGGAGGTTGTGATGAATCTTCATGCGCGCGAGAAGTTTTTCAATGCGCGAACGCGCATAAGGCTTGCGCAGATTTACAACACGAGCAGGATGGTTTCAAATTTCACATCAATTCCTGTGCAGCCCAATAAGGCGATTGTTGGAAAGAATGCGTTCGCACACGAGGCCGGGATTCACCAGCACGGAATTCTCGCGAATAGAAAAGTCTATGAGATAATGAACCCAAAAACAATTGGAAAAGAAACCGAGCTTGTGATTGGAAAGCACTCGGGGAAAGCGGCGGTTGCGGACTTTTTGAAGGCGAAAGGGTTTGCGCCAAGTTTTGATGAGCTCGCGGAAATCACCTCAAAAATCAAGGAGCTTGCGGACAAGAAAAAGAAGGTTTTCAGCGAGGACATCCTCGCAATTGCGCGAAGAGTAACTAAATCCACGGCTGAAGAAATGGCGATTGTTAAGCTTGATGATTTGCAGATAACAACCGGAAACAAGCTAAAGCCCGTGGCGGTTGTAAAACTTATAGTGCATGGAGTAGAAGTTACGGGAACTTCTACTGGAGTTGGGCCGATTGATGCGGTTTCAAAGGCAATCCAGCAGGCGCTTGGAAATCAATTTGTTCTAAGCGATTACAGCCTGCGGACAAACACGGGCGGCACCGATGCGCTTGCGGATGTTTCGATTTCAATTACAAGCAAAAACGGGCAGCAGTTTTCGGGCGAAGCGCTAAATGAGGACATCACAATGGCTTCTGCCGAGGCGCTTCTAAAATGCATTAATAAATTAATGGAAGAGGAATATAGGAAAGGAGTGGGATCAAAATAAAGGGTGCTCGGGCTTTTTTGGAGGCGCTTAAGCGCAACGGTGTTCGCCACATGTTTGGGATACCCGGAGGAGTCGTAATCCCGCTTTATGATGAAATTTATCATGAAAAGCACTTCAAGCACATACTCGTGCGCCACGAGCAGGGCGGCGCGCATATGGCCGAGGGGTATGCAAAAGCATCAGGAACCGTGGGCACTTGCCTTGGAACATCTGGGCCTGGCGCCACAAATCTTGTAACTGGAATTGCCGATGCGTTCATGGATTCAATTCCAATTGTTGCAATCGGAGGGCAGGTAACAACTTCCCTTATTGGAAAGGATGCTTTTCAGGAAGCGGACCTTATGGGAATCACAACGCCCATTACAAAGCACAATTTCCAGATTACCGACCCCAATGAAATTGATACAATTGTTGATTCGGCCTACCACATAGCGGCAACTAATAGGCCTGGGCCAGTTTATGTCGAGATTCCAAAAGATGTGCAGCAAAAGGAAGTGACTGCGCCAAAGGAAATAAAGCTCAAAGGATACAAGGTGCTCAGCGGTTTTGACAAGGAAGCGGCAAATGAAGCATGCAAGATGCTTCTTGGGGCGCAGCGGCCAGTGATTTTGGTCGGCGGAGGGGCGGTATATGCGGATTGCGCAAATGAGCTGCGCGTTCTCGCTGAAACCTGCATGATAATGGTTGCAAGCACTCTGCATGGAAAGGGAATTTTTGATGAGAGGCACCCGCTCTCGCTTGGAATGACCGGAATGCACGGCCAGCCGCCTGCGGTTTATGCGATACAGCGCTGCGATGTGCTCTTTACAATTGGGATACGCTTTGATGACCGTGTCACCGGTAGGCTTGATGGATTCGCGCCCGAAGCGAAAGTGATTCACATTGAAATTGATGCGAGCGAAATTCACAAGAACCGCAAAACAGAGCTCGGGATTTTGGGGAATGCAAAAGAAGTGCTCACCTACATGGCGGAAACCGTAAAAAAGATGCAGTGGAAGAGCAAAGAGTGGAATGAAAAGCTGCATGCAATGCAGCGCGAATACGCCGAGGACATAAATATTGACGCGTCCCCGATTGACCCGCGCAGATTGATGTTTGAGCTTGGGAAAGTTTTCACCGAGGATACGATTGTTACAACAGGAGTTGGTGAGCACCAGATGGATGTTGCGCACTTCATAAAATTTTCCAAGCCGCGCAAGTTCATAACTTCAGGCGGGCTTGGCACAATGGGTTTTGGAATACCTTCCGCAATCGGGGCGAAGGTTGCAATGCCAAATAACCCCGTGTTCAATGTGGATGGAGATGGGAGCTTTGCAATGACGGTGCAGGAGCTTGCAACCGCGAAAGTGAACAACATCAAGGTTGTGAATGTGATTATGAACAATGCTTATTTGGGCATGGTGCGCGCGTGGAACGACATGTTCTATGAGGGCAGGCGCTCGCAGGTCTGGCTTGGCAAGATTCCTGATTTCCAAAAACTTGCCGAGGCTTACGGGCTTTTGGGGATTAGCGTTGAGAGGCCCTCTGAGATTGCGGATGCGCTGCAACTTGCAATGAAAAATGAGGAATCGAGCGTTCTTAATGTGCATGTGAACAACGAGGCGATAGTGCTGCCTATTGTTCCGGCTGGGGCGTCAAATAGTGAGATGAAGGGCGCGCGGATACCTAAGGATTATTTCACGAAATGAGAGTTTGTTGAATTGAAAAGCGGAAAATGAAAATTGAATTGAAAAATGATGGAACTTGGTGTGATTTTGTGGAAAAATTCTTTCTAAGGCTGATTGTTGAGCAAAGAAAGGGCGTGATGGCGCGCATTGCAACCCTTCTTGCGCGCAAGGGTTACATCATAGGCTCGATTTGCGTTGGAAAGCATATCGAAGAGGGCGAGGCAAGCATTGTACTTACGCTGCGCGGTGAAGAGGCCGAGGTCAAGAACGCAAAGGATTTGCTTGGAAAACTAATCCATGTGATAAGCATTGAAATGTATCATGAGAGCGATGCTGTGGAAAGGGAACTGTGCCTTCTAAAGGTTGAAAAGGGCGAGGACTTGAAGGCGAAACTTTCAGGGTTTGATTTTAAGGTTGTAAAAGAGGGCAAGGATTTTGCGGTCGTGGAAATAATTGATTATCCTGCAAGAATTGAGGAACTTGTGGCGCTTGCAAGGAAGAATTTCAAGGTTCTGGACATTTCGCGTTCCGGAGCGAATGCGATTTGAAGTTCACCTATAATCGTAAGGCAGATAAAATACCCACCTGCCTTTTGATGGCCTTTGAGGATTTGTGTTTCCGGTTGTCATGATATCAAGAAATTGCGGAGGAGGGCCACCGTGAGCGCTATTTGAAAGCAGGCCATTTGAATCAATCGACAAAAAATTTCTTTCCATCTGTTGCTCTGCCAACAGAAAATTTTCACGAACTGATTGGGGGAGTTCATATATCTCGATGGGCTTTATTCTTGACATTACAAGATATTTTCCGATTCTGCCATGAACTTTTATGGACTTCAAAATATATCGACCAGATTTTAATGATCCGGCTCTTACTGCCCGTTGATGCAAGAGAAAATCCCGCCTAAGCCGTTTATAGTAAAAACCATGGTCTGCTTGCCGTTGAGTATCTTTTATCGCCAATTCAAGTGGGCCAAAACGCAATAGCCTCACCCTTCCGGATACATCCAAAACAGGGAGACTTCCAAAAAATTTTGCCGAAAGCCTTGAATTAAGGAAGTTTATGGCAGTCTCAGGAGTGAATTTTACGGGCTTAATCGCTGCACTACGAACTGATTTGCGCCTCAAAAGCTTTCTTTGCATATTCAATCCATCCAAAGGTACTTATTTAATTCTTATTAAGTTGATTTATTCTATACTATTTGGGGGTTTTTGATGAATTTAATGCGGGACAAGGACGCGGATTTGAAGGATTTGGAAGGAAAAATAATAGCCGTTCTGGGCTACGGCGCGCAGTGAGCTGCGCAGGCCATGTGCATGAAGGATTCTGGCCTAAATGTGATTATCGGCCTTCGCAATGGAAGCGAGAGCGTCAAAAAGGCGAAAGATTATGGTTTTGAAGTTTTAGAAACTGCGGAAGCTGCAAAGCGCGCGGACATAATTCACGTCCTTCTCCCAGATGAAAAGCAGGGTGAAGTGTATGAGAGCGAAATAAAGCCGCACCTAACAAAAGGCAAGACACTTTCATTTTCGCACGGGTTCAATATTTGTTTTGGCTTCATTAAGCCACCTGCAGATGTTGATGTGCTGATGGTTGCGCCAAAAGCCCCAGGAACCGAGGAGCTAAAGCAGTTCGTTGCCGGCTTTGGAGTTCCTGCGCTCATTGCAATAAAGCAGAACCATTCGGGAAACGCGAAAAAAACCGCGCTTGCAATGGCAAAGGCGTGCGGCTTTACGCGCGCGGGAGT